>CAZQMD010000007.1:0-43488 GCA_964594185.1 uncultured Afipia sp.
TGCCGATCCTCGCGCTGTACGTCGCGGCCGCCGAGGAACAGGGCGTGCCGCCGGAAAAGCTGTCGGGCACCATTCAGAACGACATTCTCAAAGAATTCATGGTGCGCAACACCTATATCTATCCGCCGGCGCCATCGATGCGGATCATTTCCGACATCTTCGCATACACCTCGCAGAAGATGCCGAAGTACAACTCGATTTCGATTTCCGGCTACCACATGCAGGAAGCCGGTGCGACACAGGATCTCGAACTCGCTTATACGCTCGCCGACGGTGTGGAATATCTCCGCGCCGGATTGGCTGCCGGTCTCGATGTCGATCGCTTTGCACCCCGGCTATCGTTCTTCTGGGCGATCGGGATGAACTTCTTCATGGAAGTGGCCAAGATGCGCGCGGCCCGGCTGCTGTGGGCCAAACTCCTGAAGCCGTTCAACCCGAAAGATCCGCGCTCGCTGTCGCTGCGCACCCATTCGCAGACGTCCGGATGGTCGCTGACAGCACAGGATGTGTTCAACAACGTCGTCCGCACCAATATCGAAGCCATGGCTGCAACGCAGGGACATACCCAGTCGCTGCACACCAACGCACTGGACGAAGCGCTGGCGCTACCGACAGATTTCTCCGCGCGCATCGCACGCAACACGCAGCTTTTCCTGCAGCAGGAAAGCGGCACCACCCGCATCATCGATCCGTGGGGCGGTTCGTTCTATGTCGAGCGGCTGACACACGATCTCGCCGCCAAGGCATGGGCGCACATTCAGGAAGTCGAAGAACTCGGGGGCATGGCAAAAGCCATCGAGGCCGGCGTGCCGAAGCTGCGCATCGAGGAAGCCTCCGCGAAAACGCAGGCACGCATCGACGCAGGCAAGCAGTCCGTGATCGGCGTCAACAAGTACCGGCCGGAGAACGAAGCCGCTATCGACGTTCTCAAGGTGGAGAATTCCACCGTGCGCCGTCTGCAGATCGACAAGCTGTCGCGCCTTCGCTCCGAGCGCAAACAGGCGGATGTCGACGCTGCGCTCGCTGCGATCACCCGCAGCGCCGGCGAAGGCAACGGCAACCTGCTGGCGCTGGCCATCGACGCCGCGCGCGCCAAGGCGACCGTCGGCGAGATTTCCGACGCGATGGAAAAGGTGTTCGGCCGCCATCGCGCCGAGATCAAATCCATTACCGGCGTTTACAAGCGCGAGGCCGCCACCATGTCCGACCGGGTCGAAAAACTTGCCACGCTGATCGACGCATTCGAGGATGCGGAAGGCCGACGCCCGCGCATTCTGGTCGCCAAGATCGGTCAGGACGGTCATGACCGCGGACAGAAAGTGATCGCTTCGGCCTTCGCAGATGTCGGCTTCGACGTCGATATCGGGCCACTGTTCGCCACTGCCGACGAGGCCGCACGTCAAGCGGTCGAAAACGACGTCCACATGCTCGGCCTGTCATCGCTGGCGGCGGCGCATCTCACTGCCGTTCCAGAACTGAAAGAAGCTCTCAAAAAGCGGGGGCGCGAAGACATCATGATTATTGTCTGCGGCGTGGTCCCGCCGCAGGATTACGGCGCACTGTACAAGGCGGGGGCCGAAGCGATCTTCCCGCCCGGCACCGTGATTGCGGATGCCGCCGAGGAACTGATCCGCAAGCTGAATGTGCGGCTCGGGCACTCCAGCGAAGCGGCGGAGTGAGTGGCGATTGAAACAGCGGCCCCGGTGACAACATCCGAGAAAGCCCGGCTCCAGCTTGCCGGTGACCTGCGCTCCGGCGACCGTGCCGCGCTGGCACGTGCGATTACGCTGATCGAAAGCCGCCGCGCCGATCATCAGGCGCAGGCGCGCGACCTGGTTCAGGAGCTGCTGCCGCTGACCGGCAACGCGATCCGTGTTGGCATCACAGGCTCGCCCGGCGTCGGCAAATCCACCACCATCGATGCGCTCGGCATGGCTCTGATCGGCAAGGGCCACAAGGTCGCGGTGCTGGCGGTCGATCCGTCATCGGCGCGCACCGGAGGCTCGATCCTCGGCGACAAGACGCGCATGGCGCGCCTGTCAGCAGAGAACGATGCCTTCATTCGCCCCTCGCCGTCATCGGGCACGCTGGGCGGTGTCGCCGCTAAAACGCGGGAAGCGATGCTGCTCTGCGAGGCTGCGGGCTTCGATGTGGTGCTGGTCGAGACCGTCGGCATCGGACAGTCGGAAACCGCCGTCTGCGACATGACCGATTTCTTCCTGGCGCTGATGCTGCCGGGCGCAGGCGACGAACTGCAGGGCATCAAGAAGGGACTTGTCGAACTTGCCGACATGATCGCCGTCAACAAGGCCGATGGCGATAATCTCAAGCGGGCAAAGGCCGCCGCCGCCGAATACAATGCGGCACTACACATTCTCACGCCACGTTCCGAGCACTGGTTTCCACCGGTCCTCACCTATTCCGCTCTCACCGGCGACGGCATCGACGCGGTATGGGAGAAAATTCTCGCGCATCGCACCGCCATGATCGCATCCGGCGACTTTGAAACCCGTCGGCGTCAGCAGCAGGTCAAATGGATGTGGACCATCCTTGAGGATCGTCTGCACGCGCGCCTGCGATCCGATCCTGCAATCCGCGCCAGGGTGAAGCAGACCGAAACAGCTGTTGCCAATGGCGAGATGACACCGACGATTGCCGCCGAAACGGTGGCAGCACTGCTGGAAAAGTAATGGGCGGCAAGGCGCGCATTCTGATCACCGGCTTTCAGCCTTTTCCGGGCGCACCTTACAATCCGACCGAAAAACTCGTTGAACGGCTGCTGCGTTTGCCGCGTCCGGCATTCGACGGCATCGAGCGGATCGGTCACGTTTTTCCGGTGACCTACAGCGCGGTGGACCGTGAGCTGCCCGCGCTGATCGAAGCCCACCGCCCCGACGCACTGCTGATGTTCGGGCTTGCAGCGCGCACACCGTTCGTCCGGATCGAAACCCGCGCGCGAAACACCATCACTCAAATCTGGCCCGATGCCGAGCATGCGCAGGTGCGCAGCCGGAGCATTGTTGCACATTCGGATTCCACGCGACGGTTCGGACCACACACCTTCAGGCTTCTGCGTGCCGCTCAATTGACCGGTATCGATGCCCGCCCGTCGCTGAGCGCGGGTTACTACCTCTGCAATTATCTGAGCTGGCGCGCGATCGAGGCCACCGGTGTTGGGCATGATTCCGAAAAGTGGGAACCGGTTTTCGGAGAAAATCATGCCGGCAAGAAAATCGGTCCCCGCCTCGCCGCCTTCATCCACGTTCCGCTGGTGCCGCGCAGCCCGACGCCGCGCCGGGCGGGCTTACCGGGCCGGGTGACATTCGAGCAGCTCGTCGATGCGGGCGAAGCCATCCTGATGGAAATGGCGCGGCTGGCGCGACATCAGGCAGCCTGATTTCCGGCGGCAAATCCGTCTGGCAGCCATTCCGGAAGCCCTGTTGTGCGGCGCAATATCGCGCCCTAATAATTGTCTCAGGTTCGCGAGACACGTTTCATGACCGATACCAGCGCCAACGCCTGGGTTTCATCGACCCATCGCCCGATGGGCTTCCGCGAGTTCGTCGCCATTGTCGCGGCGATCATGGCGCTCAATCCGCTCGCGATGGACCTGATGCTCCCCGGCCTCCCGGATGTGGCCAAGGCCTTCAACATCAGCAACGCCAATCACGCGCAAGCAGTTCTGTCCGTGTTCCTCACGGGCTTCGGCGCCGGCCAATTCTTCATTGGCCCATTGGCGGATCGATTCGGACGCAGGCCGATCCTGATCGGCGGCTTGATCGTCTACGGCATCGCCAGTCTGCTTGCGATTGTGGCGCCCACGTTCGAAACGCTGTTGCTCGCGCGGGGCCTGCAAGGACTGAGCACCGCCGCGGCGCGCGTAATCGCTACCTCCATCGTGCGGGACTGCTACAGCGGACGCCGCATGGCGAGCGTGATGTCGCTCGCGATGATGATCTTCATTTCGGTGCCGGTGATTGCGCCGTCGTTCGGACAGGCCATCATGCTGGCCGCGGAGTGGCACGGCATCTTCATTGTTCTGCTTGTCTATGGCGTGCTGACGCTGAGCTGGATCGTCATTCGCCTTCCGGAAACGCTTCCCGTCAGTGAACGCAAATCCCTCGCCGTCGGCGAAGTGGCCAAGAACTTCCTGCAGACAGTCCGGAACCGGCAGACATTCGGCTACGCGCTCGCCGCAGGCAGCGTGCAGGGAATCCTGTTCGGCTACGTTCTATCGTCGCAGCAGATCTTCACGGAAATCTATGGGCTCGGCCATTACTTCCCGCTGGCCTTTGCTGCCATTGCCATCGGCATCGCCGTCGCCGGCTTTGTGAACTCACGCATCGTCGGGCGCTATGGCATGCGCATGATTTCGCACATTGCCCTCGTGTGCCAGCTCGGCGTCGCCATCGCCATGCTGACTGCGGCGCTTGCCGGATTGCTCCCGCTCTGGCTGATGATGATTTTGGCTACCGCCAGCCTGTTCACGTTCGGACTGATGTTCTCCAATTTCTCCGCGCTGGCGATGGAGCCTCAGGGACACATCGCGGGAACAGCGTCATCGCTGTTCGGCTCGATCACGACACTGATCGGAATCGCAGTCGGCTCCGCCATCGGCCAGTATTACAACGGCACGATGATCCCGCTCGCGACCGGCGCGCTGCTGAGTTCGCTGTTCGCGCTGGCGGTCGTGTTCGTCGTGGAAAAGGGCCGCCTGTTCACGCCGCACAACACCCCGGTCTGAGCGACATTTCGGCTCCATTCCATTAACCCTACCATCGACAATCGTGCGCAAATGATCGCGCACAGGCATCGTTCAAGGCAATACTGGATTAGGTCTTAGGGGCATTACGACCCACTAGGCCACCGCATGGACATCAGCCGCCGTCATCTCATCAATGCCACCGCTGCCGGTGCCGCAGCGGGCGCCATGGCTGCTGCGCCTGAGCCTGCACGCGCTGCCCCGCTCACATCTGTTCTCGGGCGTGATGCGACCCAATATGGCGTGCGTCCGAATAGTCCCGACGATCAGACGCGTGCCCTGCAGCGCGCCATCAACGAAACCGCCAATGCACAGATGCCGCTGGCATTGCCGCCGGGGATTTATCGTACCGGCGCATTGAAACTGCCGAACGGCGCGAAGCTCGTCGGCGTGCGCGGTGCAACGACCCTTCAGTTCACTGGCGGCTCGTCACTGATCGCAAGCGAAGGTGCGAGCGGCATTGCCCTCACCGGTCTCGCACTCGACGGCTCCGGTATCAAACTCACGGAACGGCGTGGGCTGGTGCATTTCCAGAACGGCCTCGATGTCCGCATTCAGGATTGCGATATCGTCGGCAGCGGCGGATATGGCATCTGGTTCGAAAGCATCGCAGGCGAAGTCAGCGGCAACACCATTCGCAAGACCGCGAACACGGCTTTCACATCCTTTGACGCATTGGGGCTGCTGATCGCGCAGAACACCATTCAGGAGGCATCCGACAACGGCATTGAAATCCTGCGATATGCGATCGGCGATGACGGCACCATCGTGATCAACAACCGCATCGAGGACATCAAGGCCGGACCCGGCGGCTCCGGTCAGCACGGCAACGCCATCAATGCATTTCGCGCCGCCAATGTCATTGTCAGCGGCAACCGCATCCGCAACTGCGATTATTCTGCGGTGCGCGGCAATTCGGCATCGAACATTCAGATCACCGCCAACAGCGTCAGCAATGTCCGCGAAGTCGCGCTCTATTCGGAGTTCGCATTCGAAGGCGCGGTGATCGCGAACAACACAGTCGATATCTGCGCCGTGGGTGTATCGGTCGCCAATTTCAACGAAGGCGGACGCAGGGTGCCCGCCCATGGCACCGCCTCCCGCACCATCCTGCCGAGGCCCCCGACCGCCCCCGCGCCCGCCGACGACGCCGGAAGGGGCATCGTCGTGGAAGCGGACGCTGCTGTGACCGGCAACGTAATCGAAAATGCCCCGTCGTTCGGGATCATGGCAGGCTGGGGCAAATATCTGCGCGATGTGACCATCACCGGCAATGTGGTGCGCAACGCCTTTGTGGGTATCGGAGTGTCAGTGGTTCCGGGCGCCGGCACGGCATTGGTCAGCAACAACCTGATTTCGGGGTCGCGCGGCTCCGCGATCGTCGGGCTCGATCATGCGAAGACCGTGACAGGTGATCTCGGCGTTGAAAACGCGTCACGCTTTCCGCAGATCGTCCTTGGTCTGAACGCTGTTCGTTGACGGCAGATCGGCGAACGGAGACGGCAGGATGGTCGCATTCTCATCCTGCGCGATCGCGACTTCGACCGGTTTGTCCTGAACGGGGTCCAGTGGGGCAAGCTGTTCCCACGTCTTGAGAGCCGCCCGCGCTTCTTGAACGACCTTCAGAAACTCAGGCTCCTGGTAATAAACCTTCCAGCGGCCTGTCTCATAAAGGCTGATGAGGTAGTTGAGCCGTCGCTCCGCCAGCAGCCGCCAGCGCACCACGACACTTCGCCCCTGTTCGGCACCGCCGGAATTGGCCATTTCGATTCCAGAAAAAGACGCTGAAAAGCACGTTCAAAAAATCACGCAGACGCAACGAATCGCTCAACTCTCTCTGACGCAGTGAGCGATATCTCAACCCCTGCCACAGATACATGCAACTTTCGTGACTGCCGCCTGAGCCGCCAACCATGACGGCACATCGCTAACGAACCTGAAGCCTGATCGCTGCGCGGAGAGATGTCCGCGATCCCGCCGGCGGCGGCTCACGATTGGAGACGGCGACCGCACCAGTGTTGGTTGTACCGGCAACCGCAGGTGTGCCCGGCCGAACCGGCTCCACTGCAATCGAGCGCGCCAGCGTCTGCGTGTAATTGGGTACCGGCGTGAACTGGTCCTTGTTGAAGTCGTGCTGGATCCGATCGCCCCCGCCTGCCTGCGTGGCGCAGACAGCGGTGACGGTCTCAGTGCCCTTGTCCTTCATCCGGAACTGAAACGGCGCACCCGCGCCGGGGAATTGAACAGGAACCCCGGCCCTGATGAAGTTGTCACGCTGGAAGGTATTCGGCATCAGCACGGTTCCCTCGCCGCGCTCGTCGATGTCGGTCAGGGTCAGGAAGCAGTCTCGCGGCGAGACGATGGTGAAAACTGGCATATCGCCAAGCCGGTAGCTGTCGCGGTCTGAGGTCAGCGACAGGTCGTCACTGTTGCGGATCGGCTGCGGTATCGGCTGGACCGGACGCGCATTGCGGATGCTGACCAGCTTGAGATCGGTCAGGTCCGGCACCACGCCGCGGAACGAGACCTCGAACTGGTCGCGCGGCACCGCGCCCTGCGCCAGCCGCCGGACCAGCGGCTTGTATTGTTGATCGACGTCCGAAACACCTTCGTTGAACTCGGATTTCTTCAGGCCGAGTTCGGAGGCCGCCAGTGTCAGGTCGAGGTCGTCTTCATAGCGCTTGGCCAGCGCGTTGATCATCTCGATACCATTGAGCTTCAGTGCCGGATCGAGACCGGCGCGCTTCATCGCGTCCGCGAAACGCTTTGCATCGTCCTCGATCAGCGCATCCATTTTCTCATGTGGCGGGTAAAGCTCCTCCACCGCATCACGAACATCCTTGGGGAAGGTGCGCCCCTGCAGGACCAGTTCGCGGATATCATCCTTCGCCTTGCGCATGCCCTGATCGTGGCAGCCCATGCAGGAAATCCCGTTGGTCACGGAGAAGTCCTTACGCGAGGGATCGCGCACAATGGCAGTCGGTCCCTTGTCCAGCCGGTCGCCTTTGGCGGTGTTCAAGTAATAGGCCTGGAAACCGTTCGGCAGGCTGAAGATGGTCTCCCCGCCGTCGTGATGAAACGCATTGGGACCGGTTGGGCCGAGCGGAAAGCTGAACAGATTTTGCCGGTCGCGATTGCCTGCGAAATCGTATGACGTCCAGAAGAAGCCGTTGCGTGACGGGTGCCGCTCGATCAGCCGATTGTTCTGGCTGACACCGGAGCGCTGAAACGCGGCGCGCTGCGCGACAAAATTGCGGATGTTCGCTTCGATATCGGCCCCCTGCTCCCGCGCGAGCTGCTGAAACGTGTTGGGCAATTGCAGCAGCACATCGTAGAGCGGCGGCTGGGACGCGGTGAAGACAAACCAGTCGGCGCGCACATAAGGCATCGGCGTTGCGGTGCCTGAAACAAGCGTGCGGCTGAACTCGGTGTCCGGTACGGCATTGTAGGGATAGGCCACGATCACATTGTCCCAATCCGCAGGCTTCCAGCCGAGATCGAGAAGGTTGAAGCGCAGAATGCTTCCTTCGGGATCGATGGTCTCAAGCTTCACCACGTCGGACGAGCGGCTAAGCGAATTGAGAAACTTTACCGCCCCCTGCTGGTAGACCTTCATCGCAGCCGGATCGGCGCAGATGTTGGTGAGATGGGTCAGGGTCAGATAGCGCGTCGTCACCCGGCGCTGTGGCCGCTGCTTCTCAAGATCGGCGACCATGAAGGATACCACGTCATTGGGCGTGATGAACTTGTGGGTCTCGCAACTGGCAACGGCTTTAGTGCCGAGCGCGCTCACCCAGTTCTCAAGCGCCTTGAGATCAGCCTCGGACGGCGGCTTGTGCGAGGAGCCTTCGTAATAGATGTCGTAAGGCATTTCCTTGTCGACGATCTGCCGGAACAGTTTCGAGCCCAGCGGATTTCCCGGCAGGATGTAATGCGGGTTGGCTGCGATCTCATCCAGCTTGAGAATATTGCCGAAATTCTTCGCCGGGCGCTCGCGGTCCACAAGCTTTCCGGTCTGATGACAACGCGCGCAGTGTGCGTCGAGCACATCGAATGCGGCTTTCGCGACCGGATCGGTGGGCGGGACGATTGCGGTTGCGGCCGCCGTATCCTTTGTCGTTGCATTTTGCGCGATGGACGGCCCGGCCACGCCAAGAACCAGACTTGCCGCGATCGCAAAGCCGAATGCACGCAGGGCAATCGCCGGAAACCCGCTCATAAAATACGTCCCCTTAAAACCATTGGCGCAGCAATCGTTGCCACGGATTGGTCGCATCAATCGCTGGCCCGGTTCAGGCTCACCGTCCCGCCGTTGCCCGCACCGTGGTGTTTACGATCTGCACCCGCCGATTTTCGTCCGCCAGAGGATTGGCCAAATTTTTCAACTGCTCCTCGCCGAAGCCAACCGCGATCAGCGCGTCGGGCGCGAGCTTGTATTGTTCGATCAGCAAGCGTCGTACCGAATTCGCGCGTCGCTGCGACAGCGCCTGGTTGTAATCTGCGCGACCTGCGGCATCGGTATGCCCATTGATGAAGAATACCGAGCCCTTCAGATCCTGCCGCGACAGCGCGTTACCAAGCGCAACCAGGGCTGGAACAGCCTTCGGGGTGATCTCGGCCGAGTTGTAATCAAACAGGATTTCGAGATCGATGGCCGGCTTGTCGCGTGCGATCTCTGCAATCTGCGCCCGCTCGTCAGCGGTCGGCGATTGAGCAGGCTCGACACTGATGGAGCGCGTCCGCAAACGATCGATGACCTGCTTGTCGGCTGTGGCCTTGGAATCAGGTGTTGCGTTCAGGCTGCGCGTCAGCGGCTGCTTCGCCTGCAGCGCGCTTCCGATCCTGTCTTCGAGCGACTGGGCGTGAAGTGCACTGGAATACAATGCGACAATCGCCGCCAGGGCCACTGCGCGTCCCATCAAATGCCTTGCCCAGCAATCAAACAATCGCGCCACCAACCTGCTATCGCCCGGACGAGTCATCCGAGGCGGCAGCCACCGGTGCAGGGCTGATGGCAGAGACAGCACTAAACGCATCCGCCTGCCCCGCTCCGAACTGATCGTCGCGCCCTTTCGGTCCGAGATCGCGCGCCGTCGATAGTAACGTCGCCCGGACATCCGCAGAAGAAATCTGGGGGTTACGCGCAATCATCAAGGCCGCGACACCGCTGACATAAGCGGCAGACAACGAGGTACCCGACGACATCTGATATTTCCCATCGGGCGCAGGCGACAGAATGTCCACGCCCGGCGCCGAGATCGCGACATATTTACCGCGGTTCGACTGCGCGAACAATTGATCTGACTGGTCGGTGGCCGATACCGCGATCACGTTGCGGTCGGCCGCGGGATAAAGCGGCGGAGATTTCGCGCCCGCATTTCCGGCAGCAGCGATGAGAACGACCCCCTTCGCGGCCGCAACCGCAAGCCCGCGCTCGATCGCTGGATCGTGCGGCCCGGCAAAGCTCATATTGATGACCTGCGCATTCTTGGCGAGCGCATAATCGAGACTCTTCAGGATCAGGAATGAGGTGCTTTCAGCGCCGCTCTTCTGCGCACCGAAGGCGCGGATCGCGAGCAGATGCGACGACGGTGCCGTACCCATCAGCCGGGCATGGGACGCGATCACGCCCGCAATGCTGGTGCCGTGAGGATGCGGTCCTTCGCCGTTATTCAAGGCATCGAATGTGCCGGTGATCACGCCCGCCAATTCAGGATGCGTGACGTCGATTCCGGAATCGATCACCGCAACGGTAACATCCGCGCCGACCGAGAGCGCATGCGCCTCGGGAAGCCGCATCTTGGAGAGCGCATATTGCAGCGGATCGCCTTCGGATTTGGCAGCGGCAGGAGTCGCACCCTGCTGAAGCTTGAAGATGTTGTTGCGCTGGGCTGCCTTGACGTTGCCGCCCGCAACGAGCTCACGCACCACGGCATCGACGGAGCGTCCGTCAGTGATCCGCCAGCGGAAGAACGTACTGCCCGTCAGCGGGAAATTCTGGGATTGCACGCGCGTCAGGCGATGGCGGCGCGCGAGTTGGTCAGCCTGGGCATCGCTCGGATTGCCGGATATCTCGATCAGTACTTCCTTGGCGACATACGTTCCGTCGTTGGTCGCGGCGGGTGTAGACTTTGCCTTGCCGGGGCGACGGCGGGGCGACATGTCATCGGGACCCGGATCCAGATTCCGCATGACACGAGGCCTTGAACCCGGATCGCTGTATCCGTCGTAGTGAATGTTCGGCGAGTAACGGATCGTCGGATTGACGTTGATGCGCGGCCCGACGTTGATGCTGGGTCCGGTGCGCATGCTCATGCTGCTGTACTGCGCGAAGGCCTGCGGGGCAGACAGCACCACCATTGCGGCGGCGGCAGCCATGGCACATAGCGGCCGCATACCGCGCTTCGTTCGGGTGAAGGATTTCTGTTTGCGTTGCCTTGTCGCGATCATCTGACGTCCTCCGCCGAATCAAGGACTAGTCCGCACTCACCACGAGACTGATGATCTTTTCGCCCTGCAACCGGGTCATCAGCTTGGCAGCGTCGTCCTTCGATAAGGCCTTGTCACCAAACCGGACACGAAACATGCCGGATTTCGGACCCGAAACGATGGAGCCGTTGTAGTTGTTCAGCAACTGCGCAATGTCGTCGGCCTTGGCATCCGGCGCAAAGCGGATCAGACCAAAGGTGCCTGCGCTCGACTGGGCCGGAAACGCGGCCGTCTGGAAGTTGCCGTCGGCGCGATCCTTGACCAGAACGGTTCCGATCACGCCCGCCTGCAACAGCACCAGCACGGCGCCGGTCACGCCCGCATAAGCCAGCGTTCGTGGCGACAGGCTGGAGAAAAATCCCACAACGCGCATCAAGGGATTGAACGAAGCATTCGCCCGCGCAGGTTCCGCATCGATGGCCGCAAACAGCTTCTGCATGGCGCGCGCCGAGGGGGCGCCGAGGCTTTCGTTCAGCAGAATGGTTTCGGCATATTCGTCCTGGATTGCAGAATACTGCCGCGCCAGGTCGGGATCGCTGGCCAGCGCTTCATCTACACGGCGGGCATCGCGCAGGCTGAGCGTACCCGCGGCATGGAACGGCAGGAGAGCCTCGATCTCGGTGGGCTCACGGTCGGGTTGCTTGCTCATGGCAGTCTTGCTCGCTGGAGTCATGGCCAACCTCGCTCTATGCCGGCTGCCTTGAGCAGATCGGCCAATTTCTTTCGCGCGTAAAACAGGCGCGTCTTCACCGTGTTCTCCGGGATACCCACGATCTCGGCCACCTCTTCCACCGATTTCTCGTGGTAGTAGACGAGATCGACAATCTCCCGATGCTCCGGCGAAAGTGCGGTCAGGCAATTCCGCAGGGCGTTACTCGTGTCCTTCTTCGCAACGGTGACCTCCGGATTGTCGGACGTATCCTCGATCGCCGCCGCCGCTTCGTCGTCCAGTTCCGCGTCCTTCCTCTTGCGGAGGGCGGACAGGGCCTTGAACCGGGTGATCGCCAGCAGCCACGTAGAGACGGTTGACCGGCCCTCGAACTTGCCGGCCTGCCGCCAGACATCGAGGAACACCTCGCTGATGAGGTCTTCCGCGATGGACTCGTTTCGAACGAGCCGCAGCGAGAAGCGAAACACCCGTACATGGTGCCTTCCGTAAAGCACCTGCATGGCGAGCCGGTCACCTTGGGCGATGCGACCGATCAGAACCTCGTCCGATGTCGCGTGGGTTGCACTCAATGGCCGTCTCGCAAGGTTGGTCGCATGCGACTGGGAATGGGTTCGATCAAATCCGTGAAAATCTTTGCGATTTCCCGAATTATCCGGGTTTGCGAACGCAAAATGCCCCTGAATCATGAACAAGGGCAAGCCATCCGACCCTCATACCACCAACAGGTATAAATTTACCAAAATACAACCATGGCGTGGGTTTGTCAGGAATTCGCGCAAGATTGACTGTTCGGGCTCAACCACCCTCCCAATGATACCAAACCTAAAGGCTTTCCCGCCTACAGTCCCGCATTGCTTTCCCTCAACGGCGAATTCATGCGCGGCGCAACGTCATCGGCCCCGGTATCCCTGCTAGGCGGTCTCGACCGAAGACATCCGGCTATCGAGAGCGGATTAACCGCAGAGGTTCTTGTACGTCGCGCGAAGCAGCGACGGCAGATGCTCGACATGACGGGCGTCAGCTACATGATCGATGCCGCGATCCTGCTGATCTATGCCTATGCGGGAGCCACCAGTTTTGCGATTCCACCGGCCTACGCAGCCTGTGGGCTGCTGTCCGTGGCGCTTTACATCGCGATCTCCGAAGCCAAATTGAACGACCGGTTCCGGGATCACTACTTCATTGTGCAGCAGACCAGCATGAGCCTGGCGATCATGCTGGTGTTCATCTATGTCGCACCGGAAGTCGGCGGCCTGTTCCTCTGCTCGATTTTCCTCGTCTACACATTCGGCGCTCTGCGCTCCACGCCCCGCCAGACCATCATCGGATGGACCATGGCTGCCATCGGCCTGACGGTCCTGTTCCTTCTCACCGACAAGCCCATCGGCATGCCGACCGGCACCCCGCTCGAGCGCTTCGCGACCCTGCTGGTTTTCATTCTGGTGCTCGGACGCGGAATGGTCGTCGGACTGTTCAGCAGTTCGCTGCATGAATCCCTCTATAAGCGCGGCATCGAACTGAAGAAGGCCTATCAGCGCATCGAGGAACTTGCCGAACTCGACGAACTGACCGGATCGCTGAACCGCCGCTGCATCATGCAGACGCTTGACGAGGAAATCGTTCGCGCGCGTCGCAGCAACGTCCCCTGTGCCGTCGCGCTGATCGATCTCGACTGGTTCAAGCGGATCAACGACCGCTTCGGCCATCCTGCCGGTGACGAAGCACTGCGGACTTTTGCCATCACCGTATTCGCCAACATCCGCAGCATCGACAAGTTCGGCCGCTACGGCGGCGAAGAATTCCTGCTGATCGTTCCCGAGACCTCGGACAATGCAGCGCGACGCGCCGTCGACCGGCTCCGCGGAATTGTCGCAGCGCTCGACTGGAGTGCGATTTCCCAGGACATGAGCGTCACCATGTCGGCGGGCCTTACCATGCTTCGCGCCGATGACACCGCGGACAGCATTCTCGCACGCGCCGACCAGCTTCTTTACCAGGCCAAAGACATGGGGCGAAACCGAGTTGTCACGGCCTAGTCTAAATTTACGTCAGCCAAGAACCTGGCTGACATTGTTCGGTTTTCCAGGACAGAAAGTCATGAGTTCGATATCGACATCGCGCCCCGCAAACCTTCTCGACGAACTTCAGAACGCGCTTGCCCATGGCACGGTGGCGCGCCGCGTCGAGACCTTGCGCCGGGTGACCGATCTTTTCCTGTTCGGAGTGGAAGACTACAGCAATGAGCAGATCGACGTCTTCGATGACGTCTTCCACTGCCTGATTGACAAGATCGAGACATCGGCAAAGACGCTGCTCGCGAACCGCCTTGCGCCTGTGCCGAAGGCGCCACCCCGGCTGATCTATACGCTGGCCTTCGATGACGAGATCGAAGTCGCCGCGCCGGTGCTGTCGCAGTCAGAGCGGCTGAACGACGACATGTTGATCGAAAACGCGCGCAGCAAAAGCCAGGGCCATCTGCTTGCGATTTCAAAACGCAAGGTCCTCAGCAACGCGGTTACCGACGTTCTGGTCGAGCGCGGCAACAACGAAGTCGTCGAAAGCGCTGTCAACAATCCCGGCGCCCAGTTCTCCGATAACGGCTTCACCAAACTCGTATCCCGTGCCGAAGGCAACGACGAGCTCACAACCTGCCTCGGAAAGCGGCGAGGCATTCCGCGTCCGCATTATCTGAAGCTGATCGCGCGCGCCTCGGACTCGGTCCGCGAAAGACTGCAGGCGGCCAATCCGAACGAGGCTGAAGAAGATATTTCCGTTGCCGTCGAGCAGGCCGCGCTGAATATCGGCCGGGGCGCTGACGGCACAGCAGCTGCCAATGCCCAGACACTCGTGAAATCGCTCTTTGATGAGGGCAGGCTTGACGAACGTCAGATTGCAGAATTCGCTGCTGCCGGACGTTTCGAGGAAACCTGCGCAGCGCTCGCAATATGCGCGAACATTCCGGTCGCGACCGTCGAAACCATGATGATCGAATCGCGGTCCGAAGGCTTGATGGTTCTCGGCAAGGTCGCCGGGCTGTCCTGGCTATCTCTCAAGCTCATTCTGGAGCTGAGAGGAAATTCGGCGGAGGCCGAAGCAGAAAATATCGACGATCACAAATCGAGTTACGACATGCTGCGCCCGTCGACGGCCCAGCAGGTTCTGCGCTTCTACCGGATGCGGCAGGACGCGGCACAGAGCGAGCCCACCTGAAGTCCGCAGTCTGAACTGCCACGCGAATATTAGAATTTCAGGACACGCGATCCGGCAAAGGCCCCGATCGCAGCAACAATCGCAGCCGCAATCGAGTACCACATCGCGACAAACATCGGCGAATCGTCGATGCAGTGTGCGGCGTAAAGCGTTGCTGCGAGTCCTGCCGACAGCAGCCCGGCGAACGCACCTGTCACAGCCGGCCGCGACGACGCGCCGCAAGGCAAATAACGCCGCCGCCAACAACGGCAATGACAGCAGCGGAATGGCGACAACGCAAAGCTTTGAATTGGAGCCGATCATCCGCACCGACATCGGTGCCCGATGCGGCATCATCGTCATTTCGCCAATCATGCCGATCCCAAGCAATCCGACCGGGATCGCCAGCAGCCAGGCCCAGCGTCCAAGCGAGGCTTCCGGCCGCGACAGATGAAGGCTGACAACAATGGCAACCACAGCAAGCGCCATGGTCACAACGAACTTCAGATCGAACATTGGATTGCGCATGGCCGTCATCACGTCTGGCCGTACACCGAGATTGGTAAGGAACAGCGCGGTGGAGACCGGCACCGCGAGCACCAATGCAGCGAGCAGCAGATGACCGACCGAGCGCTCATGCGTGTCGTTGTCGGCGGCAAGTGTGCGGATCAGATCGTTGGTATCCATGGTCACTCTTTCCGCAATTTGCCGGCAAGCCCGGTCAGGCCACGATGCAGCGCCACGCGCACGGCACCCTCAGTCATGGAAAGCTTTGCTGCGGTTTCCTTGATCGACGCACTGTCAACAGCGACCGATTGCAGAACGTCCCGCTGCCGCTTCGGCAATCCGTTCAGATGGGTCGCAACCTCGCTGGCCGGGAGCGTGTCCTCAGCCGGAGCGCTTGCCAGCGTTTCGGAAAAGTCATCGATATTGACGAACACCCGGCGCCCACGGCGGCGAAGAGCGTCGATCAGTTTGTTGCGGGCAATTGCGAACAGCCAGGGCGCGAACGGAGCGTTCGGGTCCCAGGTATGCCGCTTCAAATGCACCGCCAACAAAATGTCCTGCACGATGTCCTCAGACTGGTCGACCGGCTGACCGGCCCGCGTGAGACCACGGCGCGCGCCTGCCCTCAGGACCGGCGTCACGCCCTTGAGAAGGCGGTGATATGCGGCGCTGTCTCCGGCATTGGCCGATCGCATCAGATCGGTCCATTCGTCTTCACGTCCGCGCACGCGCGCTCCTATCGAGGCAATTCGCTTCTGTTCCTAAAGTGTTACGGGTAGCAATTGCAATCACGCAATCGTGAACGTGCGGGTTCCACCGTCTTCCCGCGGTCCTGCCGAAGCTGTTGTTCTGGGCCTTTTTTAGGGCAAGAGATCACAAGATTCCCTTTTTCTGCCGTCCTGTGGCCATTCCGCACCGGTCTTTTCGTCCCTGTCGATGACTCTGGCAAAAGGGGAAATTGCCATGCGGATAAGGAGTGCAGGATTGGCGGCGCTGGTCGCTGCGGCTGGAATCTGGATGAGCTTTTCGGGCGAGCCTGCGATGGCCGCCAAATCGACCGCCAAGACAGCAGCCAAGACGGCAAAGGCTGCGAAGACCAGCGCAGCTGATCGTCCGGTCGTCCTCGCGAAGTTCAAGAAGCAGCGCGTGGCTGCGAAGAAATCCAAATCGGCGCGGCATGCAAGCAAGTCAGCGCGATCCGCCAAGAAGGCGGAATTGAAAGCCGCGTCGAAGACTATCGCGGCTCCCGAAACATGGGACGATAAACCAGTATCCGGCGAGGCCAAGACTGCCGCCAATCAGAACAAGACCGAGTTACCCGCATCGGTCGCCAATGCCCGCGCACAAGCGCTGGCAGAGGACGAAGCTCGCAATTTCTCGGCCCTCGACACCACTGATGTTGTGGACGGGATGAAACTCGCGTCTGCGGATCAGGTGAACAGCTCCGACGCCGCGCCGGACACCAGCGCAGCCGCTACGCAGGAATCCGTTGCGCCGGCAGCGTCAGCACCGCCGACGTCTGCACCGGGCAAAATCCTGCGGCCCGTGGCTTCGGGCGAGAGGCCGGTCGTCAAGGCAGAGGACAGCGACCCGTGGAGCAAGACCTCGCTGATCGGGAAGATCTTCATCGCCTTCGGAAGCCTGCTGACACTGGCCTCCGCAGCCCGTTTACTGATCGCCTGACGCAAACGCACTCTGCATCAGACGCAAACGCCAGTGGGCGCCCCGCCGGCCCGCCCGGTTTCTTTTTCTCGGACAATCCCCGCCCACCCCCCCGCCGCCACCGACCGCCGCGCCCCCCCCCCCCCCCGCTCGCAGTCGTTTTTTCTATTTCAGAGACATTCGGCACTGCCATCGCAAGTCTTGCAGAGCCACGCTCCTGAAGGCAAATTGCGGCCCAACGGCGCAGCACGCGCTGATCCTCAGACATCCTTCAAGGGGCGAAACATGTCGGCATTCGAACACATCCTCGTTGAGACCAAAGGCGCGGTGGGCATTGTACAGATCAACCGGCCCAAAATGCTGAATGCCCTCTCCTTCGGAGTTTTCAAGGAAATCGCGACCGCAATCGATCAACTCGAGGCCAACAGCGCCGTCGGCTGCATCGTCGTCACCGGAAATGAAAAAGCGTTCGCGGCTGGCGCCGACATCAAAGAAATGCAGCCGAAGAAGTTCATCGACATGTTCAGCGAAGACTTCATGGACATCGGCGGTGACCGCGTTGCGACCTGCAAGAAGCCAACCATCGCGGCCGTCAGCGGCTATGCGCTCGGCGGCGGCTGCGAACTCGCCATGATGTGCGACATCATTATCGCATCCGACACCGCAAAATTCGGACAGCCGGAAATCACGCTCGGTACCATTCCCGGCCTCGGCGGCACCCAGCGCCTCACACGCGCCATCGGAAAATCCAAGGCGATGGACCTGTGTCTTACCGGACGCATGATGGATGCGGCGGAAGCCGAACGGTCCGGCCTCGTCAGCCGCATCTTCCCGGTCGACAAGCTGATGGAAGAAGTCCTCGCGATCGCCGACAAGATCGCCGGCATGTCGCAGCCCGCAGTCGCCATGGCCAAGAGTGCGGTCAACCGCGCACTCGAAACACCGCTTGCCGAAGGCATGAATGTCGAAGGCGATCTGTTCCACGCGACATTCGCGCTCGAGGATCGTTCGGAAGGCATGGCCGCTTTCATCGAAAAGCGGAAGCCGAATTTCAAACACCGCTAGGTTTTGCGGCTTCGCGCAAGCGCGGCAATCAGCAATGCGCGATAGAGCCGATCGGCAAGCGATGCTGGCCGGTCAAGTTGCATTCGCGCAAGACAGGCCGCCAGTTCAGCGGAATGATCGGCGCGGCGGCCTTCCCATGCCAGCCCGAGCAGAGCGAGCGGGCTGGCGGTCGCCTCCTTCAGAATCTGAAGGGCAGGAATCAGCTTCTGCTCGACATCGGTGAAATCGCTGCCGAACGGAAACGCCGGCAGTAATCCGGCATCGCGCGATGGTTTTAACGCAGCCGCCACGCGCTCCGGCAAATTCTCGCGATGCGCTGCCGGTATCTCATAAGTCTTCGGCAACTTGCCTGCATCCTTGGCCTGCCGCATCAGTTCAGCCTGAAATCGCGAATCCGCAACGCTCAGCATCGCCGCGATGACATCGGCGTCGGACTGGCCCCGAAGATCTGCGACGCCGTACTCGGTCACGATGACATCGCGCAGATGGCGCGGAATGGTCGTGTGACCGTAAGACCAGCGGATATTCGATGCCGTGGACTTTCCGGAGCCGCGCGTGGACTCCAGCGTCAGAATCGAGCGCGCACCTTCCAGCGCAAATGCCTGCGCTACGAAATTGTACTGGCCACCGACGCCGCTGACGACTTGCCCGTTCTCAAGACCGTCCGAAACAACCGCACCCATCAGGGTGGCCATCATGGCATTGTTGACAAAGCGCGCATCGAGGCGCGCCTGCCGCTTGGGCTGCTCGTCGCCGTAAAGCTGATTGGTGAACGACACCGGCACCATCTGGATACGAGCGAGCTGCTCAGGCACCATCTCGCGCAAGGCGCGATAGAATGATTTCGGCCCCAGAAAGAACGCCGCATGCAGCAGCGCGCCATCGACCTCGCGCTTCAACACACCGGCGTCGATCAGCGCAAGAAATGCCTCGAAGAACATTTCGCTAACGCCATAGAGGCCTCTTGCAAACGGCTCGGTTTCGCGCGGCGGCTGTGCCGGCGCGAGCCGCGACATGATTTCGCCATAGGCTGTATTGTCGCGATGCCGGACGATCAAGCTTTGCGCGAGCGCATCGCCGACCTGCCCGATGCCGATCTGCAGGGTGCCGCCGTCGCGGACCAGTCCCGCGGAATGAAGGCCGATTGCATATTTCGTATCGGAGATCGGTTCTGACGGCGGCGCGAACAGCGGAAAGTCAGTTTCCGGACTGTCGAGCACCGCGTGAAATTCATCGCCCGACAGATCGCCCTGGCCCGGCATAAACGGCAGTTCGGAATTTACCTGTCCCACGATCTTGAACGAGATACGGCCGTCTGCCCGCGCGCGCATCAGATCGAGCGTCGTGTCGGTGTTGCCGCTCAGGCTGTAGCGGGTCTCTCCATTCACAACCCGCTTGGCGACCAGTTGCGCAATCACATTGACCCCGCGCGTCAAAAGATATGACGACGCGTGGGTGTAGTTGGCTGAGATGTACTGCTGTTGCGCATAACCGTTGCCGAGCCATTTCCCGGCTAGAAAAAAGAATTCGACCACCTCGATATTCGGCGGCAGTGCTTTGGCATGAAGCGCCCTCGCATACTCCAGATCGGAATAGCCGCCGAACAGCCGGTCGATCACAGGGCCGATAAATCGCCGCTCGAGATCGGCCGAGGGCGTCGGCTTTTCCAGCGTCAGGGCGGTGAAGATCGTGAGATGGATGGAACGGTTGCTGGCCGCGCGCCGGTAAAGGGCATTGATGATGTGATTGGCCTTGCCGAGCCCCAGCGGAAGGCCCACGACCAGCTTGGGGCCGACTTCGCGGATAATCTCATCCGCGATGGCTTCCGGGTCCGAGAAAATTCTTGGCATCGGACCTCGTTCATTCTCTGCACCGGCCCCACCGGCTCTGTGCCTTGAAAAATCGGGCAGATCGCTTTCGGCGGGCTGATCGGACCATCAATTTCCATCATAGGCCCTTGATCGGTCAAGGGAATACCGTCAGTTCGGTCACAAACCCGTGCGCATTGCCACACTCGCCGTTTTTCTGTGGCTGACGATTTGCTCAAGCCTCCACGGAGCCCTAAACAGTGTACGAATAAAGCATGCCGCTTATGGATTCACGTGATCCCACCGTGGCAGTGATATTGGGTTGTTGCGGGAAAACATGGTTCGGCGTGCTTCAGGGTTGGGCGAAAGCTGGCGTTTTCGCGTGTCGAGCGCCGCTATCGGCATAACGCTGTCTGCAGGAATCGCCTCTCAGGCCCAAGCCGAGACGCTCAGCGAAGCGCTTGTCAGGGCTTATCAGTCAAATCCGCAGATCAATGCCAGCCGCGCCCAGCAGCGCGCGACCGATGAAAATGTGCCGCAGGCACTGGCGGGTTATCGCCCGCAGATCGTCGCGAGCCTCAGTGCGGGATTGCAGCCAGTCCGCAATCTGCTTTTGGACAACACCATCCAGACCGCCACGTTGAAGCCCTGGACCATCGGCGTCACCGTCACGCAGAACCTGTTCAACGGGTTCAAGACCGCAAGCAGCGTCCGTGTCGCGGAATTCCAGGTGCTGTCGGGGCGCGAGGCCCTGCGGAATACCGGTCAGGGCGTGCTGCTGGATGCCGTCACCGCCTATATGAACGTCATCGCCAATCAGGCTTTGGTCGAGACCCAACGCGGCAACGTCTCATTCCTGCGCGAAACGGTCGGCATTACGAAAAAGCGCCTCGATGCGGGCGACGTCACCCCGACCGACACCGCACAGGCGGATGCACGGCTGAGCCGAGGCCTCGCCGATCTCAATGCCGCCGAGGTGGCGCTGGAGAGCAGCCGCGCGATCTATGCGCAGGTCATCGGCAATGCCCCGGTCAATCTGACGCCCGCGCAGACGGTGGATCGTTTCGTGCCCCGCAGCCGGCAGGAAGCGATCGACAGCTCGATTCGGGACAATCCTGCGGTGATCGCAGCGTCCTATGACGTCGATGTCGCCACCACGACCATCAGCGTTGCGGAAAGCAGCCTGATGCCGCAGTTGAACGTGCAGGGTAACGTCAACCGCAGCACCGATGGTGACCCCAATCTCGGCACCAAGCGCGCCGATCAGGCATCCGTGGTCGGCGCCCTCACCGTTCCGATCTACGATGGAGGAACAGCCGCTTCGCAGACCCGTCAGGCCAAGGAGACGGCGGTGCAAAGCCGCCTCGTGCTGGAACAGGTCCGAAATCAGGCCCGCACCGCAGCGGTCAGCGCCTGGGTCAGCAGCGAGGGCACCAAGGTCGCGCTGGCCGCTGCCGAAGCCGAAGTGAAGTCGGCGAACATCGCACTGCAGGGTGTTCGCCGCGAAGCTCAGGCCGGACAGCGCACCACCATCGACGTGCTGAATTCCCAGCAGGATCTCACGGCAGCGCGTTCACGTCAGATTCTGGCGCAGCGCGATCGGGTGATCGCCTCTTACACCCTGCTGAGTGCCGTTGGCCGTCTCGATGTCCGCACGCTCGGGCTCAACACGCCGGATTATCTGCCGGATGTGCACTATCATCAGGTGCGCGATGCCTGGCACGGCGTGCGCACCCCATCGGGCCGCTGAAATCTCCTAGCGCACCCGGCGCGAGAACATCACAATCAGGACCGGCAGCGTGATCAGGATGACCAGCGGCGCCACCGCCATGCCGGTCACGACCACTACCGCGAGCGGCTTCTGCACCTGAGACCCGATCCCCGCGGACATCGCCGCAGGCAGAAGACCAATGCCCGCGACCACGCAGGTCATCAGCACAGGACGCAACTGGAGTTCGCCAGTCTTTATGACAGCCCTGACGCGGTTGTATCCCTCATCGATGAGCTGGTTGTACTGCGACAGGATGATGATGCCATCCATCACGGCAATTCCCATCAGCGCGATGAATCCGATTGCCGCGGACACGCTGAACGGAATGCCGCTGAACAGCAATCCAAGCACGCCACCGAAGATCGCCATCGGAATCACGCTCATTGCCAGAAGCGTGTCGGCCATCGATCCGAAATTGAACCACAGCAGAATGGCGATCAGCGCAAGGCTGATGGGTACCACGATGGACAATCGCCTGATCGCATCCTGAAGATTGCCGAATTCGCCGACCCACTCCATGTGCGAACCGGCCGGAAGCTGGACCTGCTCCGCCACCTTGTCCTGCGCTTCCTTGATCGCGCTGCCGAGGTCACGCTCACGCACCGAGAACTTGATGGGCAGATAGCGTTCCTGCTGTTCGCGATAGATATAAGCCGCGCCGGACACGAGCTTGATCGACGCCACTTCCGACAGCGGAACCTGCTGAATTCCGTTCGGCCCTTGCGCGCCGATACGCAGGTTATGAATCGCTTCGGCGCTTTTGCGGTATTCGGGTGCAAGGCGGACCACAATCGGGAAATGACGATCGCTGCCAGGCTCATACAAGTCGCCGGCACTGTCGCCGCCGATGGCCACGCGGATGGTCGCGTTGATGTCACCCGGCGAGAGACCATAACGGGCCGCCCGCGCGCGATCGATATCGATCTGGATTGTCGGCTGCCCCAGCGACGTGAACACTGACAGGTCGGTAATGCCTCTCACCGTCGAGAGCACCGACTTGATCTTGTTGGCGGTCTTGGTCAGCTCCTCAAGATCGTTGCCATACAGCTTGATCGAGTTCTCACCTTTCACACCGGACACGGCCTCGGCAACGTTGTCCTGCAGATACTGAGAGAAATTAAACTCGACGCCAGGAAATCTCTTCTGCAATTGACCCAGAAGCTCGCTGGTCAAATCATCCTTATCGCGCGAACCCGGCCATTCGCTGACCGGCTTCAGCGGCGCGAAGAATTCCGCATTGAACAGGCCCGCCGCATCAGTGCCGTCATCGGGACGTCCATGCTGTGACACGACGGATTCCACCTCCGGCCGCGCACGAATGAGCTTCCGCATTTCGTTGACGTAGGAATTACCTTCCTCAAGCGAGATGGTCGGGGGGAGCGTGGCGCGGATCCAGAGATTGCCCTCTTCCAGCTTGGGCAGGAATTCGAGTCCAAGCATTCGCACCGCGACAAAAGTCAGGACAACGAGTACGCCCGCAGCCGCCATCACTGTCCGCCGGTTGCCGATCGCCCAATGCAGCAACGGCATATAAATGCGATGCAGCCACTTCATAAGCCGGGTTTCAGTTTCCTGGATGTGCGCAGGAAGAATGATCGCGCTCAGCGCCGGGGTGATCGTAAAGGTCGCGAGCAGTCCGCCTGCCAGTGCGTAAGCGTAGGTCTTCGCCATCGGTCCGAAAATATGGCCCTCGACGCCGCTCAGCGTGAACAGCGGCAGGAATGCAGCAATGATGATCGCAGCCGCAAAGAAGATCGACCGGGAAACGTCCGCGGCCGCACTGAGAATGGCATGGGATTTCATGCCCATGATCGTATCCGGCGAGATTGCCCGCTCTTCGGACGCGGACAGTTCCGTGGTCTGCGACAATCTTCGGAAAATCGCCTCGACCATGATGACTGTGCCGTCCACGATCAAACCGAAGTCGATGGCGCCGACTGACAGGAGGTTGGCGGATTCACCGCGCAGCACCATGATGATGACGGCAAAGAACAGCGCGAACGGAATTGTCGCACCCACGATCACCGCGCTGCGCAGATTGCCCAGGAACAGCCACTGCAGCAGGACGATCAGCAGGATGCCCACCACCATGTTATGCAGCACGGTGTGGGTCGTGGTGTCGATCAGATCCTTGCGGTCATAGATGCGTTCGATCCGCACGCCGGGCGGCAGGATGTTCGATTTGTTGATCGAGCTGACGAGTTGCTCCACGCGCGCGATGGTGGGAGAGCTCTGCTCACCCCGGCGCATCAGGACGATGCCTTGAACGATATCGTCGTCCGCGTTCATGCCGGCAATGCCCAGGCGCGGCTTCTCACCCACCGTGACAGTGGCGACGTCGCGGACCAGAACGGGATTCCCGTTGGTCTGCGAAATCATCGTGGTCGCCAGATCGTCGATCGAACGGATCAGGCCGACGCCGCGAACCACGGCGGACTGGGTGCCGATGTTGACGGTGTTGCCGCCCACGTTGATGTTGGCATTGCCACCCGCCTGCAAAACCTGCGGCAGTGTCAGGCCGAAGGCCGTGAGTTTGTTGAAGTCGACCTGAAGCTCGTAGGTCTTGGTCTTGCCACCCCAGCTCGTGACATCGATCACACCGGGCACGCTGCGGAATCGGCGTTGCAGCACCCAGTCCTGCAGCGTCTTCAAATCCAGCACGCTGTAGTTCGGTGGCCCGACCAGCCGGTAGCGGAAGATTTCGCCAATCGGACTGAGCGGCGAAATCTGCGGCTGCACATTGCCCGGCAACGGACTGAGCTGCGACAGGCGGTTGAGCACCTGCTGCAAGGCTTCGTCGTAGGTGTAGTCGAACGAGAACTGAAGTTTGACGTCCGACAGGCCATACAGCGAGATGGTGCGAAGCGTGCGCAGGTTCTTGAGGCCAGCGACCTGCGTCTCGATCGGGATGGTGATGTAACGCTCGATCTCCTCGGCGGACAGGCCGGGACTTTGCGTCACAATGTCGACCATCGGCGGCGTGGGATCGGGATAGGCTTCGATATTCAACTGCTGGAAGGCAATGACGCCGCCGACCAGCGTCATCACGAACAAAGCCACCATGAGGTAGCGGCGGTTGACGGCAAGAGCGACAAGGCGATCCATCGAGACCGGTCTTTCAGCGGGAGCGTATGACGTCGGAGAAAGACACGGAGTGGACTAGCTGCCGGACGCAGCGCGATCGATGAACAGGCTGCCTCTGGTGACGATTTGCTCGCCCGGGGACAGATTGCTCTTCACTTCGACCAGATCGCCGTTGGTCATGCCGATCTTGATCTGGCGCAACTCGATGGACTTGTCGTCGCGCACCACCCAGACCCGCACCTGGTCGCCTTCGTAGATCAGTGCCTGCTTAGGCACGCCGACTGCCGGACGGTCGCCCGCCGAATAGATGGTCACGTTGGCGAACATTTCCGGCTTCAGGGCTTCACCGGGATTGTCGATGGTGGCACGAACCATCAGGCGGCGAGACGTGGGATCGATGGCCGCCGAAACGTAATTGATGCGTGCGTTGAACGTACGTCCCGGAAACGCAAGAACGCTGAACATGATTTCCTGCCCGACCTCGATGGCAGGCGCTTCGGTCTCGCGCACGAACGCCGTCAGCCACACGGTGGACAGGTCGCCGACGACAAACACGGGATCGCTCGCGCCGGCACTGACGTATTGTCCCGGGCCGATCTTGCGCTGAACCACGGTGCCAGCGATCGGCGAGAAAATCACGGTCTCGCGGTTGATGCTCCCCTTCTCCTGAAACGCAGTGATCGCCTCTTCAGTCAGGCCCAGCATGCGCAGCCGGTTGCGTGACGCTTCCAGCGCGGTCTCGCTCGAACGCAGATCGTTCTGCGCCGAGACCAGCGCCGCCTGCGATTGCTGGTAGTCCTTCAGCGGCGCGGCCTTGCCCTCGTAGAGATCGCGCGCACGTTTGTCCTGAATCTGCGCCAGTTCGAGCTGCGACTTCGCCTTGTTCAGCGCTGTCGCGGCCGTAATGAAGTCGTTCTGCGCCTGCACGTTGTCCGCGGCTTCGATCACGAACAGCGACTGGCCTTGAGTGACCTTGTCGCCCGGACGAGCGAGCAATTTGGTGACGCGTCCGGCGTATGGCGAAAACACCGGTGTCGAGCGATCTTCATCGACCGCAATCTTGCCTTCGGTGACATGCTCGGCACGGAATGCACGTTCCGTCACCGGCTGTACGGTCAGACTGGCCCATTCCGCCGCCGTCGGCGTATAGCGCAGCAGGCCCTTCCGCGACTGACTGGAAATGTCCGAATGGTCCTTTGGCGCGGACCCCACACGCGTCAGGCCGAAAGCTACTCCCCCGGCGATCACGGCCAAGCCAGCGAGCACAGCGATCTGCCGCCGGGACATGGTGCCGGCCCGTGCAATCAAGGCAGTCAATCCGGTTGTCTTTTCAGCCATTTGATTATCGATGATTCCTGCGACAGGCTGACGCGGCCCGATGAGCTAATAGGGCCACTTCCCGGCTCAGGACAATCAAAAAAGGACGTGATGGATATTATTTTCAGTTAACGTCAAACTCCAATGGCCACGCTGGCGCGCTCGACCCCAGCGGCATCGCTGGTCGCTCCCAAAAGGCCGGGGTTGCCGACATGACGGCCGCGTGACGGACACTTTGCAGCGCACCAAATCCAGACAAATTTTGTTCGATGAACGGTAAAACCTGATGTGTTGTCAGGTCCGCCGCCTCCATCCCCGCCTCCAACCGTCCGAGGTTCCGGAGCCAGCGGCCGGTTTGGGCGAGCGACACCTTCACATGCCAGCTTCCGCCCTCGCGTGCCTGCCGCAATCGCGCCATCATTGCTCCAAACGCCATCAGGTATCCCGTGGCATGATCCAAAATCTGCATCGGCAGTTCTTTCGGTCCCGCGATACCGGCGGCCCTGCCCTCCGCCTCGTTGAAGCCGGTTGAGGTCTGAACAAGGGAATCGAAGCCCCGGCGCCCCGCCCACGGACCGGCATGCCCGTAGGCGCATAGCGAGACATAGACGATGCCCGGGCTGATCTGCGCCGCATCCTCCGGCGAGAAGCCGAGCGCGGCGATGGATTGGGGGCGATAGCCCTGGGAGAAAATATCCGCCGAGGCCAGCAGGCCGCGCAGCGTGTCCCGGCCCTGCTCCGTCTTGAGGTCGGCAAAGGCCGACAGCTTGCCGCGTCCGGTATCGATGACCAGCCACGGGATCGATGGCAGATGCGGTGAGGATATCAGCAGCACATCCGCGCCGTGAGCCGCCCATGTACGTCCGGCAACAGGACCGGCAATGACCCGCGACAGATCGAGCACGCGCAATCCGGCCAGCGGACGATTTCCCTGTGGCCACGGTCGCGGCGCAGCCTCGCCGATCTTCTCGATCTGGATCAACGGCACTTGCTCAAGCGTTTTCGCCTGAGTCGCCGCCATCCACTCATCATGCGAGCGCATCATGGACACGACACCACCGCCGGCATAGGCGGCTGTCTCGAAGTCCTCGCCCTTCCATTGCATCAGCGCGCGCTGCACATCATCGCGCTCCGGTTTGCAGGCCAGCACCTTGCAGACATTGTCACGCGGATGCGGAAAGTTGGTGTGAAGGCGGACGAAACGATCATCACCCGTTTTGTAGACACCTGCGATGGCGTCCCATGCCGGTGGCGGCGGCTTGTCATCGACACGCAGATAACGCTCGCTGCGGCACTCGACCGCCGCATGAGTCATATCGACCGATAGCCCCTGCGACTGGCCGCTACGGGCTTTCCAGATTTCTGCTGCAGCAAGACCTGCGGCCGCGATCGTCACCTGCGATGCTGCGCCGACCCGGAATGTGGACGGCAGGATCGGTTCGCGGCCGGTCAGCGTCACAGTGTCGAGAGCGGAAGAATCGCCGCCGCCGAGAGTCCAGAGGTCTGAGAGAATATCGCGAACGGCTTTCATGGCGGTGCTCCGGCATCAACCGCATCATTGATGCGGGCGCGAATGTCCGACACAATTCACAAATCGTATTAGTGGAAATCCCGCGAGCGCGGAAGAATGCGCACATTGCGCGGATGACGCATCTTGTGAGGCGGGCTGCCGTCGCGGGCGGGCAATTCGTCTGCCAATGGCTCAATCACATTGACGCCGTCCGGCACGGCATGCTTACCGCTCAGCGCATCGTTGGCCAGATTCATCAGATCGGACGAACGGTCGATCAAACACTCGGCCACCAGATGCACCACTTCATCAGGGCTGCTCTGGATCGTCCCCTGCACCTCGATCAATCGCGCGCCCATCACTTCCTTGCGGAAATTTTCCATCACCTTCGGCCACACCACGATGTTGGCGATGCCGGTCTCGTCCTCCAGCGTCATGAAAACCACGCCCTTGGAACTTCCCGGCCGTTGCCGCACCAGCACGACACCGGCGCAGCGCACGCGCCGTTTGTCGTTGGCATGGGACACGTCTTCGCATGCGACAACGCCTTCGACTGCGAACATCGGGCGCAGAAATTCCATCGGATGCCCTTTCAGCGACAACCGGATGGCCTGATAATCGGCCACCACCTGCTCCGGCAATGGCATCACCGGCAATGGTTGCGCGGCCTCATCCGGCTGCTCCCGCGCGGCAGTACTCTCGAACAATGGCAACGGCACATCGTCCGGCAGACGGCGCACGGTCCACAGCGCTTCGCGACGATCGAGCCCGAGCGAGCGAAATGCATCGGCATCCGCCAGCAAAATCAGCGCGCGCTTCGGCAATCCCGTCTCGCGGGCAAAATCTTCCAGAGAGGCAAACGGCTTTCGCATCCGCGCAGCGACAATGCGCTGGTCCCAGTAATCCGCTCGCCTTTTCTTCCTGCCCTTTGAGACTGCGGGCTTGCTCTCGTCCAGCTTCTCCTCATCCGGGTCGTAGACTTCGAAGCCATCGATCTGGCGAAAGCCAAGGCGCACCGCGCAATGACCGTGAGAGCCGGACTTTTCCTCTAGGACGTTCTGGCCAAAGCTACGGGACACGTCGATCTCGCGCACATCAACGCCATTCTTACGCGCGTCGCCGACGATCTGTGCCGGCGCATAGAATCCCATGGGTTGCGAATTCAAAAGACCGCAGCAGAACACATCCGGGTGATAGTGCTTGAGCCATGACGAGACATAGACAAGCTGCGCGAAAGCAGCCGCGTGGCTCTCAGGAAAGCCGTAGCTGCCGAAACCCTTGATCTGGTCGAAACAGCTTTGCGCGAATGCCGAATCGTAGCCACGCTCGATCATACGATCGACCATGCGCCGTTCGAATTTTGGCATGGTGCCGACATTGCGGAAGGTCGCCATCGCGCGCCGCAAGCCATTGGCTTCTTCGGAAGTAAATTCCGCCGCCGCCATGGCGATACGCATGGCCTGCTCCTGAAACAATGGAACGCCAAGCGTCTTTCGCAAAACGTCCTTCAGTTCATTCTTGTTGCCGCCCTTCGGGTATGGATACTCCATGTCTTCCGGCTTCATTTTCCGGCGCTTCAGATACCGATGCACCATGTTGCCCTGGGTGGGCCCCGGACGAACGATCGCGACCTCGATCACGAGATCGTAGAAAGTGCGCGGCTTCAGGCGCGGAAGCATATTCATCTGCGCGCGGCTCTCCACCTGGAACACGCCGAGGGATTCGCCCCGGCACAGCATGTCGAAAACCGGACCGCTATCGTCATTCTCCGCTTTGATATCGGCCAGTTCGTAGCGCCTGCCCTTGTGATCCGCGATCAGATCGAAACATTTGCGGATGCAGGTCAACATGCCAAGCGCCAGCACATCGACCTTCATCATCTTCAGGGTATCGATATCGTCCTTGTCCCACTCGATGAAGGTGCGATCGTCCATCGCAGCATTGCCGATCGGTACATAAGTGTCGAGACTATCCTGCGTCAGCACATAACCGCCGACATGCTGCGACAGGTGACGCGGAAATTCGATCAGTTCGGTGGCGAGTTCGACAGCGCGGCGGATCATGCCGTTCTGCGGATCGAATCCAGCTTGCCTGATCTGCATGTCACTGACGCCAGTGCCCCAGCTTCCCCACACCGTATCGGCCAGCGCGGCGGTGACGTCTTCAGTCAGTCCCAGTGCCTTGCCGACATCGCGAATGGCGCTACGCGGGCGATAGTGAATGACGGTCGCGACAATCGCCGCACGATGACGGCCATAGCGGCGATAGACATATTGCATCACCTCTTCGCGCCGCGAATGTTCGAAATCGACATCGATGTCGGGAGGCTCTAGCCGTTCTTCCGAAATGAAGCGCTCGAACAGCACATCCGTCTCGGCTGGATTCACCGAGGTGATGCCCAGCATGTAGCAGACGGCGGAATTCGCGGCTGAACCTCGTCCCTGGCAAAGGATATTCTGGCTGCGGGCATAGTGAACGATGTCATGCACCGTCAGAAAGTAATGCGCGTAGCCAAGTTTCTCGATGAGGCGAAGTTCCTTATCGATGGTCGCCTGCAGTTTGTCGTCGATCCCACCGGGAAAGTAATGCCGAGTCCCGGCGTCGGTGAGATCAGCGAGATGGCGTTGCGCCGTCTTGCCCGGCGGCACGGGTTCGTCGGGATACTGATACTTCAGCTGGTCGAGCGAAAAGGTGATGCGATCGGCAAAGCGCATCGTCTCCTCGATGGCTTCCGGCAGATCGCGAAACAGCCGCGCCATCTCATAACCGGGCTTCATGTGCCGCTCGGCATTGGCCTGAAGCCTCTTGCCGACGGCATGGATCGTGGTCTTTTCCAGAATGCAGGTCAGCACGTCCTGCAGCGGCCGTCGCTCCGGATGGTGATAAAGCACATCGTTGGTGGCAAGCAGCGGCACGCGCGCGGTTTTAGCGATCCGATACAGCCGGGACAGACGACGCGTATCGTCGCCGCGATACAGCAGGCTTGCCGCTATCCACACGCCGTCGGCCTGACTGCGCTTCAGCCGGTCGAGCAGATTAAGCACAGCCGCTGATTCAAAACGATGCGGCAAGCTCAGGATCAGCAATTGCCCTTCGGAAAAATCCAGCAGGTCTTCAAGCCGGAGAAGACACTCGCCTTTCTCCGCTCTGAGCTTGCCACGCGACAGCAACTGACAAAGACGGCCATAGGCAGTGCGGTCGCGCGGATAGGCCAGAATGTCCGGCGTCCCATCGACAAAGACGAGACGCGCGCCAATGAGAAGTCTTGGTTTATGTGTGACGTCGGGATTCTCAAGTTCCTTGTAGGCGCGCACCACTCCAGCCAGCGTGTTGCGGTCGGCGATGCCGATCACCGGCAGCCGGTGTGCGCTGGACTCATGCACATATTCCTGTGGCTGCGAACCGCCGCGCAGAAAGGAGAAATTCGTCGTGATGCCGATCTCCGCATAGTCGGTGACTTTCATGCGAACACCCCATGGACAAACCATTTGGGATCGACAGGCTCGCCCTTCCCGTCAGTCAGCTCGCTGCCGTAGAGACCATCGCGATAGATCCAGAAACGAAGACCCTCTGCATCCTCGACGCGGAAGTAATCGCGGGTGAGCATGCTTTCGTCGCGTTTCCACCACTCCATCGCAATGCGCTCGGGTCCTTCCACACGCGTCACGATGTGAACCGCACGCCGCCATGTGAACCGCCGCGGGGGCCCGTCCGGAACCGCTGCGAATGGCACATCGATCTGTTCCGGTTGCTCGAACATTCGCAGCGGCCGCAGCGGCGGCTCCGCTTCGGTGCGTTCAGGCCATTCGGCATCGGAAGCCGCTGCAAGATGCTGCTGCGCCGGCACCGCCAGCACCGCGCGTTCGGGAATATGCGTGTCCTGCGGCAGATGCACCACAACGCGCGCGCTGCCGAGACGCGCGGAGAGACGATCGACCAGCGCGGCGACGTCGTCATTGTCCTGGGCGCGGGTGTCGAAATCGCGCTGGTCCTGAACCACGATCTCGACATGACTGGCAGACAGCCGGATCAGATCGAAGCCGAAACCCGGATCGAGCGGGTCGGCCAGCGCATCCAGCCGTTCACGAAACAGGCGATCGATAATGTTGACTTTGGTCACAGGCTGACCGGCGTCCACCGTAAGGGTGCGCACGGCGCCATCGGTGCGGAAGAAGCTCGCGTCCAGCCGCCGCGCACCCTTGCCCTGCTTGTCCATCGCGGCAACCAGCATTTGAGCCAGTCCAGACAGGATCGCTGCAATCACAGTGTCGGTTGCGACCGGCTCAGCGAAACGTTTCTCCACCATGAAGTCCGGCAGCGGCTTGCGCGGATTGATCGGCGCATCGCCCTGCCCCAGCGCCTGCTGCAGCAGGCTGGTGAATGCAGAACCAAACCGCGCAGAGAGTTCATGCGGCGCGCGCGACGCCACATCGCCAATGGTTTTCAGCCCAGCCCGGCGCAGCCCGCGCGTGATCGCCTCGTCCGCGCCCAGTGCGAATACCGGGAGCGAACTGACCGCACGCGCCTCCTCGCCATCGGGCACGATGCAGCTTCGCACCGCGCGGGTCATGGTCCGCGCGCAGACCGGCGTGCTGGCAATCGCCGCATTGACGATAAAGCCCTGCCTCACGAACGAGTCGCAGACCATGCGCAGCATCAAAGCCTCGCCGCCGAACAGATGCGCGCAACCGCTGATATCGAGCAGTAATCCATGCGGCGCATCGGGCGCGACCAGCGGTGTGAAGCGATCGCACCAGTCGGCAATGGCTTCCAGCAAAGCCAGATCCGCCGTCTCGTCGGCGTCGAACACCTGCACATCGGGACAGACCGCCCGCGCATTGGCCAGCGGCAGGCCGACTTCAAGACCGAACTTCGCGGCAGCATCGTTCAGCGCCGAAATTTGCAGCGCGTTGTTCAGCTTGCCGACAACGACACAGGGCTGCGAGTCATCCGGCGCGCCGTCGCGCGGCAACCGCTTCAAGCGGTCTGTCGGCAGACGCGGGAGCCATAAACTGAGGATGCGCCGCGCTTTCACGGAAGAGGCCCTCATCACATTTCCACTCCATGATCCATCGCCCAAGCTGGCCGTGACGGTTGCGGACAAGCTGTGCATCCAGCATCGGCGCACCCCATGCTTCCGTTGCAGGGGACGATGGCGCGGATCGGAGGACCCAACGGGTTTCCGCCGTACTTGCCGATGGCATCGCCGCCGTGCGCAGCACCAGACACGACACGTTCGAAGCGCGTGCAGTCAGCGTCAGCCTGCGGCTCGCGACCAGATCGAGCGTACGCACCTCGCCCCAGACATCGAGCACCACCGCACCCAATGCATCGCAGGCGAGCGCGTCGGCGGCCGCACGGAGCGCGGTCTCCGCATCCTTCGCCCGCACCGTCACCAGAAGACGCGGATCGAGTCCGAGTTCCTGCAGCCCGCTCATGGACAGCGCACCCGATTCCCGTTCCGCAAAATCCTGCCGCACCCAGACCAGCGGCCGCCGCCCGATCAGGCGATGGGCAAGGCCCGCGATAAAACCTGTCGCCGCAGCGCCATGGCGCCCGCCGTCCGCGAACACCTCATGCAGCGCGCCGCGCACCAGCCCGCCGTGCAACACAGCATCAGCCGAGACGTGGCCAAGCGATACTCGAGCCAGACCATCCGGCTCGCCTTCAAGGCGACCGATGGTCCCCCGCAGGGACGCAAGCGTGTTTGTGCGCACGCCACTCATGCGCCGCTCCTTGGAAATCTGGGTCGGTCATTCATCCCGACTGAACGAATAACGGACTTATTTGTTCATGATATGTTCTAATATAAAGCTAAGAGGCTCCGAAGAGTCAATCGAACTTTGGGAAATCCTCTTTCACCAACAATAACAACGAGATTTGTCCAATGGATGTGCAGCGAAAACTCGAAATCCTGGCCGACGCCGCCAAATACGACGCCTCCTGTGCTTCAAGCGGCACTGAGACGCGCGACAGCCGCGACCGCAAGGGAATGGGCTCGACCGACGCGGGCATGGGTATTTGCCATTCCTACGCGCCGGACGGCCGCTGCATCTCGCTGCTGAAAATCCTGCTCACCAACGCCTGCAACTACGATTGCCTCTATTGCATCAATCGCGCTTCATCGAATGTGCAACGCGCGCGCTTCACGGTCGATGAAGCCGTCAAGCTGACCCTGGATTTCTACCGGCGTAATTATATCGAAGGGTTGTTTCTCTCGTCCGGCATCATCCGCAGCCCGGACTACACCATGGAGCAAGTCGTCCGCGTCGCGCGCTCGCTGCGCGAGGATCATCATTTCCGCGGCTACATCCATCTCAAGACGATCCCGGAAGCCGATGACGCGCTGATCGCCGAAGCCGGCAAATATGCCGATCGCCTTAGCATCAATATCGAAGTTCCGACCGAAACCAGTCTTTCAAAGCTTGCACCGGAAAAGGATGTCCGCGCCATCCGCCGGACCATGGGACGGTTACGGCTAAAACTTGAGGAAGCCAGCGAGACCAAGAAAGACAAGCGCGCGGCCCGCTTCGCACCCGCGGGGCAAAGCACGCAGATGATCGTGGGCGCGGACGCATCGAACGATCAGACCATTCTGGAAACCAGCGCCAATCTTTACGGCTCCTACAAGCTCAAGCGCGTCTATTATTCGGCGTTCAGCCCGATCCCGGATTCAAGCCGCAGCCTTCCCCTGCAAGCGCCGCCGCTGGTGCGCGAGCATCGGCTCTATCAGGCCGACTGGCTGATGCGCTTTTACGGATTCAACATCGACGAGATCACCGATCCGCTGGAAGGCGGCATGCTGCCGCTCGACATCGATCCCAAGCTCGCATGGGCGCTGCGTCATCGCGATCGTTTCCCGCTCGACGTCAACCGCGCCGGCCGCGAGGATCTGCTGCGCGTTCCAGGCCTTGGCGTGAAAAGCGTGGATCGCATCATTTCAGCGCGACGGCTCACGCATCTGCGCGCGGCCGATCTCGCGCGGCTGAATGTCCCCCGCAACAAAGCGCTGCCTTTTCTCGTCATGTCCGACCATAGGCCTGCAGCCTCGCTGCTCGATAGCAAACGGCTCCTCGAACGTTTCCGGCCACCTGCAACCCAACTGGGATTTGGATTTTGACCCTGCACACGATCGCCCTCGATAGCGAAACGGATTTTGCAGGCTGGCGCAATGCGGCGCGTGCACTGGCTCTGGCCAGTTTGCCTCCGGAGCAGGTCGCATGGACGGTCAAAGGCCGTGATGCGCAGTTGTTCGAACCGACGTCTCTTCCCTTATCCGATCCAGACCAAACACTCACTGTCCCCGCAGCCTTCGTCGATCTGACACGTATTGCCATTCTCAACCGCGATCCGCAGCGCTTCGCACGGCTTTATCGATTGCTATGGCGCCTGCGCGAAGCGCCGCGGCTGATGGATATCGCCAGCGATCCCGATGTGGGGACCGTACAGAAATTTGCGCGAGAAGTTCGCCGCGACGAGCACAAGATGCACGCCTTCGTCCGTTTCCGGGAATTCGGCCGGGACGATGACTTTCGCTTCATCGCTTGGTTTGAGCCATCGCACTACATCGTAGAACTCGCAGCTCCGTTCTTTGAGCGGCGATTTGCAGATATGGCGTGGTCTATTCTTACTCCGGATCGCTGTGCCCATTGGGATGGGCGCAAAACCGTCTTTACCGAGGGCGCAGTCAAGTCCGACACCCCGTCCAGCGATCCTCTGGAAGACATCTGGCGGACCTATTACGCCAACATCTTCAATCCGGCGCGGCTGAAAATCAAAGCCATGCAGGCGGAAATGCCGAAGAAATACTGGCGGAACCTTCCCGAGGCTTCATTGATTGACCCGCTGATCGCAAAGGCTGGACGCGTCACGCAGGCGATGATCGCGCGCGAAGCGCCAGCGCCGCGTCCCTCGCCGCAGCGGAAGGAGGAACCGGCGATGACAAGCTCTGCGCACATCAAATCCGGAAGTCTCGCGGCCCTTCGCGCCGAGGCCGCCGATTGCCGCGCCTGCCATCTCTGGAAAGACGCAACGCAAACCGTGTTCGGCGAAGGACCTTCACATGCACCTATCATGCTGGTGGGCGAACAGCCCGGCGACAAGGAAGACCTCGCGGGCAAGCCGTTCGTCGGCCCGGCCGGCGGCGTACTCAACCGCGCGCTGGAGGAAGCCGGCATCGACCGGGACAAGGTCTATGTCACCAATGCGGTGAAGCACTTCAAATTCGTGCCGCGCGGAAAAATCCGTCTGCATCAGAAGCCGAACACGCCGGAAATCAAGGCGTGCCGGCAATGGTACGAGCGTGAGCTGGCGTCCGTCAAACCGGCGTTGGTGGTAGCGATGGGCGCGACCGCAGCTCAAGCCGTGTTCGGCAAGATTACGCAGATCGGCAAGAACCGCGGTCATCTTATCGATCTCGATGACGTAAAAGCACTGGTGACGGTGCATCCGTCCTATCTGCTGCGCCTGCCCGATCCGGAAGCCAAGGAACGCGAATACGCGAACTTCGTGAAAGACCTGAAGCTGGCCGCGTCGTTTCTGCACAGGTTAAAGGCAGCGTGAATTACCGGAGCCCCGTCGAGGCGCGCAACGACGCAGCAATCCATTCCCCTGATTCAAGAATGGATTGCTTTGCGTCGCTCGCAATGACGGATTACGCCGCGAGCGCTTCGGAATTCACTTCGCCCAGAGCGAGGGTCGTCAGGGCTTCGTCGGTGTTGTGTTCCTGCTGCAGGGTTTCATCGAGCAGACGCACAGCCTCTTTCAGGCCAAGCTTGCTGGCCCACGCCTTCAGAGTTCCGTAACGCGAGATTTCATAGTGTTCGACCGCCTGCGCCGCCGCGAGCAATCCAGCGTCGAGCGCCTCGGTTCCCTTGTATTCCGTCATGATCTCCTTGCCTTCATCGAGGATTCCCATGATGGCGTCGCATGTCTTCGCCTTGACGGGCTTGTCGATCAATCCGAAGACCTGCTCCAGGCGATCTACCTGACCTTCGGTCTCGCCATGGTGCTTCTTGAATGCCGCTGCGAGATCCGCCGATTGGGCGGCCTTGGCCATTTTCGGCAGCGCCTTCAGAATCTGCTTCTCGGCGAAGTAGATATCCTTGAGCGTATCGTGAAACAGATCGTTGAGGTCCTTGTCGTTCGGCGCAGCACGTTTCGCCGCCATCCGCTTGGGCGCAGACTTCTTCGCCGATTTCTTGACTGACTTTTTGGCCGATTTCTTCGCTGCCGGTTTCCTGGCTGCCATGTGTCCCACTCCGCATTGTTACGGGAACGTTCCCGCCCCTCAACGCGATGTGAAGACGATGGTTCCGAAAGCTTCAGCCCGCGAGCTGGGTTTCGACCAGTTTGATCCAGTATGACGAGCCGTAGATGATGGCATCGTCGTTGAAGTTGTAAGCCGGGTGATGCAGCCCGGCGCTGTCGCCATTGCCTATAAAAATGAAGGCACCCGGCCGCGCTTCGAGCATGTAAGCGAAATCCTCCGCGCCCATCACCGGCGGAATTTCGGAACTGACATTGCCCTCGCCCACGATGTCAGATGCAACCCGAGCCGCAATTCCAGTTTCCGCTGGGTGGTTGACCAAGACCGGATAGCTGCGCTCGTAGTCGAGCGTGATCTTCGCGCCCGAGAGTTGCGCCACGCCGTTGACGACTTCGCGCACCCGCTGCTCGATCAGATCGCGCACTTCCGACGTCAGCGTGCGCGCAGTGCCGAGCAGTTCCGCAGTCTGCGGAATGACATTACGGGCATTGCCTGCATGGAATTCGCAAATCGAAATCACCGCGGCATCGAGCGGATCGACACTGCGGGAAACAATCGACTGCAGAGCGGTGATGAGTTGCGCGCCGACCAGCACCGAGTCGATGCTCTTATGCGGACGCGCCGCATGCCCGCCCAACCCTTCGATGTGAATGTTGATGTGGTCGGTTGCCGCCATCGTCGGCCCGACACGCGTCGCGAACGTGCCGATCGGCATCCCCGGCGAGTTGTGCATTCCATAGACCTGATCGACCTTGAACCGATCCATCAAGCCGTCCTTGATCATGGCCTCGGCGCCCGCGCCGCCCTCTTCAGCGGGCTGGAAGATCATCACCGCATCGCCGGCAAAATTTCGTGTCTCGGCAAGATAGCGTGCCGCGCCGAGCAGCATCGCGGTGTGGCCGTCGTGACCGCAGGCGTGCATCTTGCCTGGCACTGTCGAAGCATAGGGAAGTCCCGTTTCCTCCTCGATCGGCAGCGCATCCATGTCGGCGCGCAGGCCGATTCCCTTCGCCTCACCACCATTGGCGCTCTTGCGGCCCCTGATGACGCCGACCACGCCGGTTCGACCGAGACCAGTTACCACCTCGTCACATCCGAATGAGCGCAGATGATCGGCCACGAAAGCCGCAGTGCGATGCACGTCGTACATCAGCTCGGGGTTGGCATGCAGATCGCGGCGCCAGCCCATAATCTCTGGCTGCAGATCGGCGATGCGGTTGAGAATAGGCACGGCGGTAACCTCGTCAAACAGCGTGGGAACACACAACGCTAGCACGGGCCAGTGGCTGACCCAACATCCGTGCAAACGTCAATTGCACAGGATCGGACTGTACAGGCCGCCCTGCCCGAGGCCATAAGAAGAAAAATCTGCAATTTAACGAAAGAAGCGCTGGGATGGCGAAGCGGCTCGAAGGGGATTTCGACTACATCGTCGTGGGCGCCGGGACCGCCGGCTGCATTGTCGCAAACCGCCTGTCGGCCGATCCCCGTAAACGCGTGCTGATTCTGGAAGCCGGCGGCAGGGACAACTGGATCTGGTTTCATATTCCGGTCGGCTATCTGTTCGCCATCGGTAATCCCCGCTCCGACTGGATGTTCAAGACCGAGCCCGAGGCTGGCTTGAATGGCCGCGCCCTGTCCTATCCGCGCGGCAAGGTGATCGGCGGTTCGTCCGCCATCAACGCCATGATCTCCATGCGCGGGCAGGCCGCCGATTACGATCACTGGCGGCAGCTTGGTCTGACCGGCTGGGGCTGGGACGATGTGCTGCCCGCATTCAAGAAGCTCGAAGATCATTTTCTCGGCGCAAGCGAGCATCATGGTGTCGGCGGCGGCTGGCGGATCGAAGCGCCGCGGTTGTCATGGGATGTTCTTGATGCTGTCGCCGACGCCGCGCATGAAATGGGAATTCGCAAGACGCCTGACTTCAATACCGGCGACAACGAAGGCATCGGCTATTTCCATGTCAATCAGAAGCGCGGACGGCGCTGGTCGTCGGCGCGTGGATTTCTGAAGCCTGCGCTGTCCCGGCCGAACCTGCGGCTGGAAACCGACCTACTGGTCGACAAGGTGATCGTCGAGAACGGACGCGCCGTCGGCGTGCGCTTCAGCCAGGGCGGCGAAATCATAGAGGCGCGCACTCAGGGCGAGGTGATCCTCTGCTCAGGCTCGATCGGCTCGGTTCAGGTGCTGCATCGTTCCGGCATCGGTCCGCAGGAATGGCTATCGCCGCTCGGCGTCGAGCCCGTGCTGGATCGTCAGGGCGTTGGCCGCAATCTGCAGGATCATCTGCAGCAGCGCGCGATCTATAAGGTCGAAGGCGTGCGAACGCTGAATGAGACTTATTATAATCTGTTCCGACGTGGCTGGATGGGCGTGGACTATCTCCTGCGCCGCCGAGGACCGCTGACCATGGCGCCGTCGCAGCTCGGCATTTTCACCCGCTCCGATGCGCGCCAGGAACGCGCCAACATCCAGTTTCATGTTCAGCCGCTGTCACTGGACAAGTTTGGCGAACCGCTGCATCGGTTTCCGGCCATCACTATCGCCGCCTGCAACCTGCGGCCAACATCGCGCGGCACCATCAGGATCAAATCCGGTGCGCCGGATCAGGCTCCGGCCATCGCGCCGAATTATCTCTCGACGCCGGAAGACCGGCAGGTCGCCGCCGATGCCATTCGCGTCACGCGTAAACTCATGAAACAGCATGCGCTCGCTGCCTATCATCCGAGCGAGTATCTCCCCGGCCCGTCCGTCGGCGACGATGACGCGTCACTGGCGAAAGCAGCCGGCGATATCGGCACCACGATTTTTCATCCGGTCGGCACCGCGAAGATGGGCGGCGCAAGCGACCCTCTCGCCGTTGTCGACGAGCGCCTGCGTTTTCATGGTCTCGGCGGATTGCGCGTCGTCGATGCGTCGGTGATGCCGACGATTACGTCGGGCAACACCAACACGCCCACCGCGATGATCGCGGAAAAAGGCGCGGCGATGATTATCGCCGACGCCAAATAATCACGGCCGCAGCGCCATCTTCGCCACGCCGGGCGTGCGCAGCGGCTCGGCGAGACGCGCGAATTCGCAGAGCAGCGAACGCGTCTTGCGCGGATCGATAATTTCTTCGACCCAGAATTTCTCCGCCGAACGGAAAGGCGACCGCAGCTTGTTGAGCCGGTCCTCGATCTCGGCCAGCTTCGCCTTGGGATCTTCCGCAGCATCGATGTCGGCGCGATAGGCGGCCTCGATGCCACCCTCGAGCGGCAGCGATCCCCAATAGGCTGATGGCCATGCATAACGCATCGAGAACCGGCCCGCAGGCTGATGCACGACACCCGCTACGCCGAAGGAGTTGCGCACGATGATCGTACACCATGGCACCGTGGTCTGATTGACCGCCGCCATCGCTCGCACGCCATGACGGATCGTCGCCGTCTTCTCGGCGTCGAGTCCAATCGCAAAGCCCGGACAGTCCATCAGATAGACGACCGGCAGATGAAATGTTTCCGCCAGATCGACAGCCCGGACGACTTTCTGACAGGTGTCAGCCGCCCACGATCCGCCGTAAATGAACGGATCGCTCGCCAGTATCAGGACTGCCCGCCCCTGGAGGCGCGCAAGGCCGGTGATGATCGAGCGGCCGAAGTTCTGACCCATCTCGAAGAACGATCCGCGATCCACCACCGACTCGATGATCGGTCGCATCTTGTAGACCTGCTTCCGGCTGCGCGGCACAGCATTTAGCAATGTTTCATCAGCGCGTTCCGGATCGTCGTTGCAGGGAATCGTAGGCGGTAGTTCAAACACCGACGATGGAAGATACGACAGGAACTTCCGCGCGCACGCGAACGCTTCTTCTTCGGTATCGACCGCATGATCGACGCCGCCTGCCTTCGTCTGGATCTGCCAGCCGCCAAGCTCCTGCTTGTCGAGCGCCTGCCCTAGCCGCGCAACCACCGGCGGACCGGCGACGAACATCGCCGATGATTTTGTCATCACCGAATAATGGCTCGCCGCGAGGCGCGCTGCGCCGAGACCCGCCACGGAGCCGAGACCGAGACCGACCACCGGCACGCGCGCCATGTTCGCGGTCGTGTACCAGTACCAGGTGGTGCCGCCGACACCGCCCGGCAGATTTGCAGCACCCTTTGTCTCGATGGTCTTCACCGAACCACCGCCGCCGGACCCTTCGATCACGCGAATGATCGGCAGCCTGAAATCATGCGCCATCTGCTCGGCCATTGTCGGCTTCGCGGAGATCGACGCATCCGCGGAGCCGCCACGCACGGTGAAGTCGTCGCCCACAACCACGACAGGACGATCCGCGATCCTGCCGCGGCCGAACACGCAGTTGGCAGGCGTCAGCGTTTTCAGCTCATTCTTCTCGTCATATTCCGCAGTGCCCGAGATCGCGCCCATCTCGTGAAAGCTTTTCGGATCGACCAGCTTATCGATACGTTCGCGCACGGTGAGCCGGCCCTGATCGTGCTGTCTCTTGACCTTGTCGGCGCCGCCCATTTCTTTTGCAAAAGCTTCGCGCCGCGCGAGTTCGTCAAGTTCAGGCTTCCAGCTCATCTTCTCTCCTTGGCGGTACGCACTGCGAACGCTTTTCGTTCTGTTCTGCGGAATAAAGTTTCCTCTTGCGGAACACGCTACCCCGCGCGATCCTTCGTCACAACAAAGAAGCCGTGCTTGCAGGGCGTGCGTGCTCTGCTCAAAGCGGATGGGGGAATCGAATGGCAGACATCAAGATCGTCACCGAGGTTGCGGGACGCGTCTGCGCAATTGCCGTCAGCGAAGGCGGTGAGATCGGAGCCGGTGACGATGTTGTTTTCGTCGAGGCGATGAAGATGGAAATTCCGGTCGCCTCGCCTTCGGCTGGAAAGATCAAATCGATTCTCGTTGCGATCGACGACGTCGTCGCTGAAGGCCAGACCATCGCCACGCTCGAAGCGTGATGCGACGTTTCCGCGACAAACTGTCCAGTCGATATTAGGAGGCTTGCAGGCGTTGCACTGGTTCCTGCACGATGACATGATCCGGCAAAATTAAAACGCGTTTCGCACAGCGAAAGCAATTTGGGAGAGGGATTTCATGGCGCGGCATATCACTGCAGTTGCAGCAATGATTCTTGCAGGCACGGCGATTTCGCCGGTGCAGGCACAGGACGTTAAACTGCCGCCCTCGATGGCCTTCACGGCCTACGACACCGGCACCTCCGGCTTCAACATCGCCGTCGGCGTCGGTAAAATGATGAAGGATAAATACGGCTCCGATATCCGTGTGCTTCCGGCCGGCAACGACGTGGCGCGCCTGGCACCGCTGCGCACGAATCGCGCAGTGCTCGCATGGATGGGCACAGGCAGCTATTTCGCCCAGGAAGGCGTATTCGAATTCGGCGTCAAGGAATGGGGTCCGCAACCGCTGCAGATGACGCTTTCGACGGTCGACTGCAACGGTCTCTCGGTCGGCGTTGCAAAAGATTCCGGCGTGAAAGAGTGGAAAGACTTCAAAGGCAAACGCCTCGGCTTTGTGGTCGGCTCGCCTGCCCTCAATCAGAACGCGCTCGCGATCATCGCTTACGGCGGCCTCACCCAGAAAGACGTCAAGATTGTCGAATTCGCCAGCTACGGCGCGATGTGGAAGGGCCTGCTGAACAACGACGCCGACGGCGCCTTCGGTTCGACAGTGACCGGCCCCGCAAAGGAAGTAGAAACCTCACCGCGCGGTCTGGTCTGGCCGGAGCTTCCGCCGGACGACAAGGCGGCATGGGAGCGGGTCAAGAAGGTCGGCGCGTTCTTCAATCCCCATGTATCGACCTGCGGCGCCGCCATCAGCGCCTCATCGCCTTTGAAGCTCGCGACCTACCCCTACCCCATCGCCACGACCTACGCGACGCAATCCGCCGACCAGGTCTATGCACTGACAAAGGCAATGATCGACGGCTACGATGCCTATAAGGATTCCGCGCCGGGCGCGTCCGGCCTCGACGTCAAAAAACAAACCAAGAAGTGGGTGATTCCATATCATCCCGGCGCGGCTAAGGCGTTGAAGGAAGCCGGTCAGTGGAGCGACGACGACGAAAAGTACAATAACGATCTGATCAAGCGGCAGAGCGTCTTGGCCGACGCCTGGAAGGCCTACAACACCGCAAGCGCCCCCGGCGAGCCGGCCGCATTCCTCTCCGGCTGGATGGCCGCGCGCAAGGCAGCGCTCGCCAAGGCCAACATGCCTAACGGCTTCGAGGACTAACGCCCAATTCTAAGAAAATCGGACGTCGTCAACATCCTATCTCGGTATCGCCAATGTCAGCTTCGTCCGATAACTCCGGAAAACCGGCAGCCGCTCCCGTTGCGGCTGCTGCCATCGCCGCCGCAGAAAAGAAAGTA
>CAZQMD010000008.1:0-40774 GCA_964594185.1 uncultured Afipia sp.
GACGCGTGAGATGACGATGGAACACGCGGCAGCGCGTATCGGTCCAGTCCATCATCGGCGCTGTACAGAACCGCCACCTGTCAGAAGCCGCTGATTTTGCTGATTTTTCTAACATAATCCGTTGAGATCGTTGCGCAACACGTTGCGGATTGTTGCGTATTTGCCTACATCGGCGAGTATTTCCTGAGTGTAAGTATCACATTGTGATCCCGACAGGAGCTTGTGATACCGACATGGGAACGATCGTCGAGCGCCCCCGGAAGAAGGGCGGCAAAGCCTATATGGCAAAGATAGTCATCAAGCGCGAGGGCAAGGTTGTCCATCGCGAGACCAAGACGTTCGATCGCCGGCCGGCCGCCGAAGCCTGGATCGCCCGCCGCGAGGAGGAGCTTTCGAAGCCGGGCGCGATCGACCGCGCGAAGCAGGCGACCAATGACCCGACGTTGTCGGCCGTGATCGACCAGTACATTGCGGAATCGGAACGGGAGATTGGTAAGTCCAAGGCCCAGGTGCTCCGGACGATCAAGAACCACGGCATTGCCGGCAAGCGATGCTCGCAAATCGACAGCAAGGAAATCCTCGCCTTCCTGCAAGAGCTGGACGCGAAGCCCGCCACGAGAGCCGGCTATCTCTCGTTCCTGGGTGCCGTCGTCACCGTGGCAAAGCCGATGTGGGGATACCCTCTCGAAAGCCAGGAGGTGCAAAACGCCTGGATCGTCGGGTTCAAAATGGGGATCGTCGGCAAGAGCAGCAAAAGGGAGCGCCGACCGACGATCGAGGAACTGGACAGGATCATGAGCCATTTCCAGGACCGTAGCGCGCGCCGCGCCTCATCCATCCCCATGCACTACATCGTTGCCTTCGCGATCTTCTCGACAAGGCGTTTAGACGAGATCGCACGCATTGCCTGGAAGGACTACGACAGGGAAGGCAAGCGCGTCATGGTGCGCGACATGAAGAACCCCGGAGAGAAGCAGGGAAACGACGTATGGGTTGACCTAGTCCCGGAAGCCGTCGCCATCATCGACGCCATGCCGAAAATCTCGGATCAGATTTTCCCGTTCAACCCCGGCGCGATGGGCGCGGCGTTCACGCGATGTTGCCAACTGCTAGGGATAAGCGGCGAAGACATCCCCGATGAACAATGTCTCCACTTTCACGATTTGCGGCACGAAGGCGTGTCGCGACTGTTCGAGATGGGATGGAACATTCCGCACGTAGCGGCCGTGTCAGGTCATAGAAACTGGACGAGCCTCAAACGGTACACGCAACTTCGCCAGCGCGGCGACAAATTCGCAAATTGGAAATGGCTGCCGATCGTCACGACGCCATTGAAGCATGAAGCGCCAGCCTACCCGCGGCCCGCGCGCCGGTTGCGCCGCGATCGGCCTGGAGAGCCTGGGAGGATCACGCGCGGCGAAGCCTCGCCGGTTGCCAAACTCACGGAAAACGACGTCAGGGAAATCCGCGCGGCCGATGGTACTATCTCGTCGATCGCGCAGCGATACCAAATCGCACGGGCGCACGTTCGCGCGATCAAGGAGCGACGGATTTGGCGTCACGTCAAATAGAGAAGCCCGGCGCTGGCCGGGCTTCAAAGTGACGGTCGGGGCTAGAACCAATTCTTGACGATGGCCGCCTTCTTCCGGGCGATCATCACCGTGGCAACGATCGCCACCACGACGCCGAGGCCGACCAGGGCGCACGAGACCGAAGTGGGGATCCCCGAGTTGTCCGGCGCGATTGTCCCCGACGCCTTGCCGGCCTCGTTGCCGACGCCGGCCGCGCCAGCGCCCGCCCCCACCTTGCGCGCCTTGCGCTCTTTCGACGTCGCCGCGTCGACCGCCTCTTTCGGCGGCTTCGCAGTCGGCGGCTTGCCCGGCAGGTTGTTTACGGTGCCCTCGATCGCATCGACGTTCGCCAGCCGGTCAATGATCGGATCGTTGCCCCTCATCGCGGCGAGCCGATCGGCCATCCCGTTCGTCCCGCCGTTCCAGAGCTTCACGGTGCCCTTGAAGTCGCCGACATCCGCCTTGGGATTAAGCTTCTTCCAGGACCAGAAGGCCGCGCAGACCTCCGGCTGCACCGTCAGGCGCGAGACGACGGCCGGCTGATCGACCGCAGGCAGGCCAGTCCGCTTCTGACATTCGGCGTAGCCGTCTCGTCCCGTCCACTGCGGCCCGCCGCGGCCGATGTAGGTTGAGCCGTCATGCGTCCCCGGTCGGTTGCCCATCCGGTTGCCATAGATGTCATCGAACGCTGCTTTCTGCCATCCCGGCTCAGTGCCGTACTTGGCGCGCACGGCCGCGGCCGAGGGAAAACGGTTCGGCCAGACCTGGGCCATCCGCTCCGGCGTGTAAGCGATGCTTTCCGTCAGGTTCGGGATCGTGAACCCGCCGCACTCGTGTTCGATGTTGGCGAAAAAATACTTGAGCCGCTGGCGCGTGTGGTTGATGCCGGCCGGAGACAGAACCTCATCCTGTTTCGCAACGAACGCGTCGAGGACGGCTTGCGGAGCACGCGGAAATATCTCGCGCATGGCGGCCGTGGTCAGTCGAATGGTCATCGGGAATTCCTCATGTTGTGTAAACCACAACAACCATTCGCAGCGGATAGTTGTCAGGCACGAACCGCAGAGGACAACATGACCCAACATAAAGGCTTGCCTGTCTCCGGCTACCAGCCGCAGAGCGACGAGAAGGTTTCAGCCGTCAACACGAACAAGCAGCACGAAGAACTGATCTTGCGCCGCCTGGATGAACTCAAGGGAATGCCCGGCATCGATCAGCGCTGGCTTGCGATCGGCCGGACCCACATCGAAGAAGCTTTCATGGCGATCAATCGCGCCATCTTCCAGCCGCAGCGCATCGCGCTGCCGACCGACAACAACTAGCCGCTACCCCCCTCGGTACTCCTTCCCGTCCGCATCCAGAAGGACGGGGAAAAATGGCCCTGATCGTCCGTGCAGAACGGCGCTGGTCCGAGACGGGGGCTTCATGCAGCCCAGCGCAATCACCGATGCGAATCGGCAAGGGGCAACCTGGATGGAGCAAAGGCCGCAGGCCCGGAATTCGCCGGGAAGCGGCCTTTACCAATTGATGGGCGGCTCTTTCTCACCCTCGCCCGCCGCGCGATCCGGCGCATAGAACATCATCCGATCGTCCTTGCCGCTCCGATCGCGGGATGCGGTCCACTCCAGTTTCTTCATGATCCGGCCGACGCGGCCGGTATGCCGCCAGTCTGCATCTTTCATGGGGATCCCCAGCGCCGACAGAATGTCGAGCTGAGATATCGATTTCTGTCCCTTGATCGTGTGCGCGATCTTGTCCGTCCACACATCGACGTCGGTCCGCTTCTCCTGCTCGGTCTCGACCGCGGCTTGCTCATCCTCCTGGACCCACCATGGCGTGTTCGCACGATAGAGCTCTACGGCCTCAGCCCAAAGCTGATCGCGATCCATCGCGATTGCGTCGGTATCGATGCTGCCCACGGTCACCGGCCAGAACCGGCGCGCGCCCGTGGGATCGCGCAGATAGGCATTGCCTTCCGGATTGATCGTTCCGTTCAGCACCACGCGGCGCGGCGCGTCGATCACCGATCGCCCGTATGGCGGCCGATATCGGTCCGTCTGTTGGGACAGGAACTTTTTCACGGCGTTGACCTCGGCCGCCGAGAACCTGTGCATTTCGGCGACCTCGATCCCCCACACGCCCTGCATTTCCATCTTGGAGTCTTTCGACCCGACGTCGGACAATTCGTCGGTGAAGAAATCGTCGCCGTACAGGAAGCGAAGCGCCGTCGATTTGCGCGCACCTTGCGGGCCTTCGAGGATCGGCATGGTATCAACCTTGCAGCCTGGACGAAGGCCGCGGGCCACGCCCGACACCAGCCAGCGAACGGCGACCGTCCGCGCATACGGCGTGTCCTCCACGCCCAGGTAATAGCTCAACCACTTCTCGACACGCGGCCGGCGATCCCACTGCAACCCGTCGAGATATTCGCGCAGCCGATCGAATGCCGCGCGCTCCGAAATGGTCTGGATCACGGCCGCGATGTTCGAGGCTTTGGGCGTCATCTGCCGAGCCTCCAGCCACATCACCGCTTCGCTGTAGTCGCGGTCCTGGATCACGCGCGGCGTCCATGACTGTTCGCGTTCCCATGGCGGCCGGCGCATCAGCGTCACGCGAAGTTTAAACGCATCCCAGGCAAACACCCCGGAGGTCTCCGGGTGGTTCTCAAGGAACAGCGCCCAATTCTTCGTTGCGCCCGGCTTGACCTTGCCCTCCTCGTTGCAGACAAGGCCGAGCATCCAATTATCGTCAGCCGCCACGGTGCGGCGCGTGCGCAGATCGGTCACCGTCGCCGGCTGCTCTTGCTGCGTCGTCCGCGCCTCAACGACGGGCTTTGCCTGGGCGATCGGCGCAGCCGGGCCGGCAGGGGCGGACGGCTTGCCAGCGGGCGGCGGCGTCGGCGGCGTCGGCGGCGTCCAAGGCCGCACGGTCTCTCGCATGAACGCGTCGAGGCGGGCCTTGTCCCAGCCATCGCGGATCGCATCGGCGCAGTCCCAACCCTTCGGCGGATTGTCGCGCATCACGTCCATCACGCGGACCGTGCAGCCGAGCGCGACCAGGATGGCCGCGATCTCGTCCGCAGTCCCGAGCCCCGGCGCGTCGGCGTCCGGCCAGATCACGACGTTGCGGCCCGCCAGCGGCGACCAGTCGGTATGCTTTACGCCTTGCGTGCCGCCTGCCCAGGAGACCGCCACACGACCCGTTGCGCGCAGCAATGCGTCGCGGCACTTCTCGCCCTCAACGACGATCACCTGCCGGGCATCGCCAATGCCGTCTAGACCGTACAACGGCCGCGGCTTTGGGAACGGGAAGCGCGACCAGCATTCGCGACCGTCCGGCAACCGCACGGCCATGACCATGGGCGTTTCTTTGTCGCCGTCGCCCAGCTCATGGCGAAGCACGTAGCCGAACAGCGATCCGTCGAGGCGGCGATACGGGAACACCATCGACGGCGCGAAGCCGCCCCACTCTGTTGCGTCGCCCGCGCGCTTGGGATTGTACAGCTTGACGCGCCGCCCAACCTCGATCGTTGTCCCCTCGGGCGCGTCGATCGGCTCAATACCGGCGTATATGTCGCGCGCCTCGATCCGGCGTGGCGCAACGTTCGGGCCTGCCGTACCGCCGCCGAGAATGTCAATCGCCTCGCGAAGCCCGACGCCTTTGATCTTCTGGACGAAGTCGAGGACGTCGCCCCGCTCGCCGCAGCCGAAGCAGTGAAACCGCTCGACCTTGTCCTTGCCGACGAAGATCGTAAACGAAGGCGTATCCTCAGCGTGGAACGGACAACATGCAAGGAACTCGCGGCCGTCCTTCTGCAGCTTCACGCCAAACGACGCGGCCGTGTCGGGCAAGGAAACATCGCGCCGCAAGCGCTCGACATCGGACGACATATTGCCCCGTAGATGATTTGCGTGTTGCGTTAATCACAACACTTGCAACCCAAACGTCAAGAAGAAGTTAGCGATTGCCCCGAACTATCTCGGACAGCTCGCTTTCGTTGTGTGCGACACCGGCCCGCCCGCCCGCCTTGTTGACGGCTTCGATCCAGGCCAGTTGCTCCTTCGTCGGGCGCGCGCCGTCCTTGACCTCAACTTGCGTGTAGACCGCAACAGTTGACCCGACCATATCGGCCGTCACCTGGACGGGCACCCACCCGCCCAGGTCAGACATTCCCGCAACACCGGCATGAAAGACGCGAGCGTTGCGCAACACTACATCAGCCGGCCCCAGGCGGACGGTTCGTCCGTTGCCGCGCTCCAACTTCCCGACCCACGCCTGCCCCACGTTCTGCCGAAACAGCCGCGCCCCGAGTTGGGACGCGGTCCGCTGCAACAGCCGCATCAGATCGGCCTCACCCATGGCGTGACCTCAGTACCCGAAAGCGAGGACGATCAGCAGCACGGCCAGCCACAGCAATTTCGGCTCGATCACGCACCCGATCACATACACCACGCCGACGACGGAAAACGCGATTGGCCAACTAACCTTCATGGCGCACCTCAGAACGGGATATCGTCGTCGGGATGCGGCTGGCGACCGCTCGATATCGGATCAGGACGCGAGCCTGACGGCAGCGCGCGGCCGGTTGCCTGCGCGTAGCTGTTGCCCGGCCGCTCCGCATTGCTGTTCGGATCGGCGGCCCTCCGCGATCCAGCATCGCCCAGCAGGATCAGGTTCGCTTTGAAGCCGGTTAGAACAACCTCCGTCGAGTAACGCTCGATACCGTCCTTTTCCCACTTCCGGGTTTGCAACTCGCCCTGGACGAACACCTTGCTCCCCTTGCGGACGAACTGCTCAATCACGCCGCAAAGGCCCTCGTTCCAAACGACGATGCGATGCCACTCGGTGCGCTCTTTCTTCTCGCCCGTGTCCTTGTCCTTCCACGTTTCGGTTGTGGCGATTGAGAAGTTGGCAACGACGCTGCCGTTCTGAAGCCTGTTCAAATCTGGATCAGCGCCCACGTTGCCGATCAACTGCACCTGATTGAGATAGCCAGCCATTTACTTCCCCTCTCCGATCACAAGCCGGTATCCCCGGCGATAACCGACGTTCTTGATTGAGACGCCGGAGCCGTCGAGCCGCGCGCGCAGATGGCACAGCGCGACCTTGAAAGCCTGATACATGCGCGTTGGGGATGGCCCGCCATCGGGGTCATCCGCATACATCGCGTCGAATATTCTTTCCGTCATGACCGGGTGGCCCTTGCCCTTCCACACCGCGCCGAGAATGCGCGCCTCCAGTGGCGTGAGCTTGTAGTGATCAATCACGATCTCCAGCGATGGGACTCGGACGGACTGCTTGCAACACGGGCACTCGATCGGGCTTTCCAAGCTCATCATGCTATCCCCCTGCTTTGCGAAGCGGCTTTCGCCTGCCTCGCCGTCCAAACGTGGCCGGCCCACTTCTCCGGAGACTTGTAGCCGCGCGCCATCGCCAGCTTGATCAGATCGTCAAGCGTCTCTGCCTGCGATTGCTCGCGCGCGCGTTCGCGCCGCAGCGCTGCGACGTCGATTTCCTCAAGCTCGCCCTCGACCTCATCGAGAACGCGACCGACGCCGAGCGCGTCGCGCGCCTTCACCGGATAGACGAACCCGCATTCCGGGCAGCACCTCGCGGGCGCATGCGTCGCGAAGCATCTGGAGCAAGTCAGGTTCTCGACCTCGCGACCAGTTTTCTTCCGGCCTTCGAGCGACCATTCGCGTTCATCATCCGGCAGGCCGAGACGGCCGAAGCCGCCGACAAGATCGAGGAGGATTGCCGGGTCCGGCTTCTTCCGCAGGCCGCGCCCATGCTTCTGCAAATGGCGCGCGAGAGATTGCGTCGGCGAATAGTCAAGCACCGCCTCAATCGTCACGTCGCGGTCGACTTGCGCGGCGAGGTCGAAACCCTCGCAGAACAACTGGCAATTCACGATCAGATCAATCTGCCGGTCGGCGAAGCCGAGGAAGGCGGATCGCCGATCGGCCTGCGGCGTCTGCCCATCCAGCGCCACGGCCATGATGCCGTTCGCGCGGAACTCAGCGGCAAGCTGTTCGGCGCGGATCACGGATGGAGCGAACGCGATCGTCCGCAGGCCGCGCGCGTACTTCTTCCAGTGTCTCACCGCTCCCGCCAAGACGGCCTTGCCCGACATCAGATCATCGATCTCCGACGCGACATATTCGCCATCGCGAGAGCGAATGCCCGTCAGGTCAACGCCGGCAGGAGAGAACGCACGGTAGCGCGACAAGTGGCCTTGCTCGATCAGCCATCGGACGGACGGCCCCATGACCAATTCGTCCCATACATCGCCCAGCGGCTTGCCGTCTAAACGTTCAGGCGACCCCGTCAGGCCGATCGCGCGCGTCCCCTCGCCCTTGTAGTGCGCTGCGACCTTGGCCCAGCCGCTCGCCGCGGAAAGGTGGGCCTCATCGACCATAATGTAATCTGCGGGGATCTTGCCCAGGCGATTTTTCAGCGTCGCAATCGAGGCGATATAGACCCGGTGGAACGGGTTGTAGTGATAGCCGGCCGCGATGTAGGAAAACGGGATGCCGCATCGCTCGAACGTCTTAGCCGTTTGCGTGATTAGATCGACGCGGTGAACGCAGAAAATCACGCGCTTTTGCGCGGCGAACAGCAGCTCGATCAGCTTCGCGGCCAGGACCGTCTTGCCAAACCCGGTAGGAGCAAAGACCAGGACGGCCAGACAAGAGCGCAGCGCCACGCGCAGCTTTGCGCGGACCTCCTCTTGATCCGGGCGGAGGACGAGGCTGCTCACCGACCGACTACCATTTTCCGGATTTTGTTTTCGTGCGGTGCCATGCGGCGCAGCCGTTGGGCAATCGCGCTTAGCGTCTCCGCATCTTCCGCGGTGACGAGCATCATTGTTTCCGCGGCTGCGGCTCCGGTGCGCGACCGGGTCCTCCCAACAAGGAAGTCGAGGAAATCAGCCTGCTCCACGAATGATAGCGGATCGGCCATCAGCTCACCGGCAGCATATCGGTGGGGTCGATCCTGATCTTGCGGTCCCGGGCCGCCGACAGGATCAGTTCCTGATCCCGCCCGCTGATCAGACCTTTCGCATCACTGAGCGCGCGGCTGACTTTCGATCGATGGCGGCCGAGCGCGGCAGCGAATTCCGATTGCGACATTCCAAATTTTGCGTACACACGCTGCCATGGCGTGGCCGTTGCAGTTGGCTTCACTTTAAAAGCGCCCCGTATGATGCTGATATCGCAACATACGTTGTGATTTACGCAACGTCAAGGGGGCTTCGATTTTCCCCACGCGAAACCACGGTGCAATGCACCTTAGTAGTTGTACGGAACGACAAGTTGACGCGTTGTTGCGAAACATGCAACAAAAGCGGGGATAGCGGGGACGAGAGTAGTAGGTTGCGTACAACGGAGAATTGCCAAAATGGCTGGCAGGGAGATTGATGGCGCCTGGTTCACCAAGAAACTTGAAGAAACGAACAAGAGCATGCGGGGGCTGGCGCGGCACCTAGAGGTTGACGTCTCAGCCGTGTCCCGAATGTTCTCGGGAACTAGGAAGATGAAAATGAACGAAGCAAGCGCCATTGCGCATTTTCTCGGAACCCCTGTTTCAGAGGTTCTAAAGCATGCGGGCGTGGCGGTAGACCTCGACGGCCAGCCCACACAAGTCATGCTCGCCGCCGCCATCAACGAAAAGGGCCAGCTCGAACGGCTATCGGAGCCGCGGCCATTACCGCAAGCCATCATCGATCGAGCGCAGGCCGCCGTCACCTTCAACAATCCGGGCGACAGCCGGATACTCGCCGCCCAGGTCCGCGCGCTGCAAGGCCCCCTCGCCTTCCTGGACGACGCCGTTGTCCTGTTCGGGCACACCGAGGGCGTCGAGCGATCCGCGATCGGCGTCCTTGCCATATGCCGGTCGCAGAAGGGCGAGCAGGTCATTGCGAAGATCGACCGTGCCCGGAAGACAGGCGAGGCGCGGGTTGTCTGCGTCGACGGCAAGGCGCGGGAATTCGCCCTTGAGACCGCAACGCCGGTCATCGCGATCATCCCCTAACTCGTTCGGCATTTCATCGCAGAGCCGCGCGGCCCCGGTCGCGCGGCTTTTCTATTGCGCCTGAAATCCTGAAATCCTGGATTGACTGTTGCGATCCTATGTGCCTACTGTTGCGAACTTCACAACGTTGCAACAGGAGATCGCAACACCATGAACGACATGACGACATCGCCCGGCATGAAGCCGGGGATTTACCTCAAGCTCGACAACGAGACCTATCACTCCGGCCCCGGCATATCGAAGTCGGGTCTCTGGACGATCGACCAAAAGTCGCCGGCTCACTACAAATTCCCGGCCCCGAGGGACGAGGACACCACCCAGGCCATTGCCGCCAAGGATTTGGGCACGGCCACCCACATCGCCGTTCTTGAGCCGGAGAGGTTCGAGAAGGCCGTCCACCGCGGCCCCGCCGATCGGCGCGGCAACAAATGGACGGACGCCGAGGAGTATTGCCGCATCGACAAAAAGACGCTCCTCGTTTCGTCAGCCTATGACAGCCTCCTTGCGCTTCGCGACAGCATCCACGCCGATCCTTGGTTAAACAGGATCATCACCAGCGGCGACGGCGTCAACGAAGCGTCCGGCTTCTGGATTGACCCGGAGACCGGCGAGCTTTGCCGCTGCCGTCCGGATCGCTATCGCCGCGACATCAAGCTGATCCTCGACATCAAGACGGCGGCGAGCGCGCACCCTGACGCCTTCGCGCGCGCTGCGATCAACTTCGGCTATCACTCTCAGGAAGCGTTCTATACGGATGGATGGCAGGCGTGCGGCCAGCCGGTCGAGGCGTTCGCGTTCCTCGTCCTGGAGAAAGCGAACAACGCCAGCAAGTTTGCTTCGCCCTACGCGTTTGGCGTCTACGAGCTGCCTCCGTCGATCGTCGAGGAAGGCCGCGCGATCATGCGCAAGTCCCTCGCCCGCTACTCCGAATGCCGCAAGGCAAACCGCTGGCCGGCGTACACCGAAGGCGTGCAGGAATTGTCATTCAAGCGCTGGAACTACCGACTGACCGAGGCCCCCACCGACGAAGAAGCCGCGGCGTGACGAACGCCGACACCGCCCGGCAATTCTGGAGCGCGGCCTATTTCTATCGCCGCGCTCCAGATCGCGACCCGGCAACCGCAATCATGGTGCTGATGGCACTGAGCGGATCACCACCCGGCCTTGTGCAATCCCGCGCAGCCGAGATCATGAAAGAAATCGAGAATGGCACAGACCAACACCCTGCCCGCCCAGGCTGATCGAAAGCCGCCGACGCTTCGCGAGCACCTGCAAAACATGACGCCTGAATTCAAGAAGGCGTTGCCCGGGCACATCACGCCCGAGCGCTTCGTTCGCACGGCGCAGACTGCAATCGCCCTCACGCGCAACATCGAGAAGGTGAAGAACCCGCAATCATTGCTGGCAGCGTGCACCAAGGCCGCGACGGACGGCTTGATCCTGGACGGCCGCGAGGCCGCTCTTGTGATCGACCACAACGGCGACGTGCAGTATCGGCCCATGATGCGAGGCATCTTGAAGCTAGCCTATCAGAGCGGCCAGATCAAAAGCCTCGTTGTCGAAGTGGTGAGGGAGACCGACACATTCGACCACGAGCCGACGAACGCCGAGGAGCCTATCGTTCACAAAATCGATCACCGGAAAGATCGCGGCCAACCGTATGCTGTCTATGCCATTGCCAAGCTGATGAGCGGTGGCATCGTTCACGAGGTCATGAACGTCCGCGACGTCAACGCGATCCGCGATCGATCGGACGCCTATCGCGCCTTCAAGGCGGGCAGGATCAAGTCAACGCCATGGGAAACCGACTGGCCGGAAATGGCGCGCAAGACGGTGTTCCGCCGGATCAGCAAGTATCTCCCGAGCAGCACCGACCGCGACGCATTCGCTACCGCGGCCGAGCGGATCGACGAGGACTTCACTTTCGACCACGAGCAGGAGCCGCAGGAGACGTCACCCGCCCCGACACCGATGCGGCCGGTGAAGAAGCGCGGCGCAGCCGCCGCGGCGCTCAAGGACGTCACGCCTGCCAAGACCTCGCCACTAACTCGCCGCGACATCGGCAGGCACGACGACGAACTTAACCGGGCGGTGGTGGCTAGCGACATCGGCCACGATCCCGACACCGGCGAAGTGTTCGACCAGGACGGCCCCGACATTGGCGACCCGCGCTTTTCCGACGAAGGCCCGCAACCGGGAGACGACATCTGATGACCGATCCCGAGACCCCGGATTTCGCGCGCGTCGAAATCCGCTTGACCACCAAGGCGGCGCTCCGCAGCGCTGCCGACCAGCTCCGCACGCTTGCCGACGATCTCGACAAGCTCGCGTGCGGATCGCTCGCCGATCCCGCGTCCAAATATCTGGCCTGGGGCGCGATCAAGTCCACGTCCAAGAAGCTGAGGAGCCTGCACCAATGACGACGAAGCCAACCATCATCATCGCGCAAGCCGAGCCCGCCGAGGTGATTGTGTCCGACCCCATGTATGGGAGCCTCGCGGGCGTGCTCCAGGCCGCCCACGATCACGCCGCGCGCGGAAAGGGGCACGCCCGGCATGGCAGCGACGACGTTCCGTTCCTGGAGCAGCCGACCATGCAGGCTATCCGCCTTGTCGGCGTCGGCTATCCTCACGGCCAGATCATCAAGAAGGTGCACGAGGCTTCGCGCATGGTCGATCGCGAGAACTATGACGCCGCCGTCGCCGAACTGTTCGGTGTGATCAACTACGCCGCGGCGGCCGTGCTCGCGATTCGGGAAATGCCTGATCCAGATTTCAAGGAAGTCGATTGACTTTTGTGTTGTGATTTTCACAACAGTGTGCAACACAATGGGCGCGGCGTCTAAACGGCACCGCGCCTTTTCTCATCAGGAGCCTCCGGACATGGCCAAGCTTCACAACTGCCTTGAGTGTGGATCGCCTCTCACCGCTCGCCGCCGCGGCCAAGAATTCTGCAAGCCGGCCTGCCGTCAGACGTTCAACAATCGCCGCATGCAGCGCGGCGCGGAACTGTACGACCTGTTCCGCGCCCTGCGTCGCGAGCGCGCTGATGCCAAAAGCCTGAACCTCTGGACCGAGATTTGCCGGCTCGAATTGAATTGGCAGATTGAGGACGAGACCGCGCGGCCCGGACGCCGCTCCTACATGCCGCCCTCGAAGGCGATAACGATCCTCAAGGACAAGGGATCGTTGCCGCGCGGGGAGGTTTTGAAAGCCGGCCCCCGCGCGGCCTAGGTCACTTCGGTTTGACCGCGTCGAGATTGACCTTGCCTGGGCCGGCATTCAGCACCACCGGCCCGAGGCCACAGAGCCCCACGATCAGCAGATAGGCCCAATCGATCGTGGCCCCGGCAGACGGCCAGGAGCCGCCACCGAAATAGACGATCGCCGGCACGCCGATTTGCTGAAACACGAGAACGCAAGTCTGCGACAGAACCACGGTCGCCCACACGATCCGGACGAGCCGCGAATTCTTCATGACCTCGCCAAAGGCAGCGAACGTCCTTGCGAGCGCATCGGACTGCGATTTCATCACTTCCGAAAAGCACTCGAACAGCGCTTGCGAAACGCGGGCGTTGAGTTCGGCCAGCGTGATTTGCTTCTTTTCATAAGCAATGAAGGCGTCGCCGATCTTGTTGACCAGGAGCGGCGCGAGCACGGAAACGAGCGAAAGCATGTGCTGCCCTCCTATGAGCGCATGATGCCACGCAAGCGCGTGGCGATCGTGATGACGCTGAAAGCGACCAGCGCCCAGGCGGCGACGGTGGGGTGATCCTTGAGGACGTCGACCACCTTCTGTTGCAGGTTCAATTCCGGGTCGCCGATCATCGGCCCGATCTTGTCGAGCAGCGAGAACGCCAGACCCACGCCGCCGACGATGTAGCTCCAGGCGATGGTTGCCGACTGGCCGCAATAGGCCCACACCTTGGACCAGAAGCCGTCTGCCTCGGCGTAGAAGTCCGCAAACTGCGGAATGCCGCGAAGCATCGGCCGCAGGATCAGCGCGTAGCAGACGACGAAGATAGTCAGGAATGCGATAGCAACGATGAAGTTGAGCATGGTTTGACCTCCGGTTAAGAGGCCACACCATGTCCCGGCAAGGGTTGCCGGCTAAACTCCCGGAGGATGATGCAGCCCGCCGCGCAGAATGAACGCAACAAGCGCCATGATGATCGCTCCAACGATCAACCGAACCGCCCACGTTATCGAACCGTCGATCTTCTCCACCGTGCGCCGGATATGAGGCAGATCGGTTTCGAGCACGGTCACGCGCTGGTTAACGGCGTTGATCCTCTGATGCACAGCATCCATCTCCGCTCTGGTAACTTCGCTCATTGTAACGCGCCCGCGTCCCAAATGGTTGCCTGGGGTGCTTCTATGGCCCAATGGTTGACCCCACGAAACAAAACCTCTAGGGGTGATTATTGTATCTTGCGGCCGCAGATGGATTAACTAAGGGGCATTTCGCCATGATCGATTTCATTCGGTTTGTCTTTTGGCTCCTGATCTTCCGACACTTTGAGAAGGAGGAGCCGAAAAAGACGCGCCGCGTGTCTTCCCCACTAGGCGAAGGCACCCCCGATCCTGAATGTTTCTAGGTAACCGATGTCACCCCTACGGTGCTTGCGGTGTATGTTCCGCTGTTAGGCCACCAATTGACCGTAGCGCACTGCGCGCCAAGCTGAACGAGCGAGCCGGACGCGTTGCCGCTGACCTGGAGTCCCGATCGAAAGTTTCTCGTCGCGGCGGTCACCTCGATAATACCGAAGCCATCGTTAGATTTTACATATCCACCGATCAAATTGCATTCGGTGCAGCTGACCTGCACAACACCGTGTCCCGTGCAGCTCTCTACCGCTAGAGCGCTGAAAGTAATATTGCCACAGGATGACATTGTTACGCCGTTCGCGCCGGCCGGAGCGGATGTGAGCCCTTTACCCCCCATGACCTTGGTGTTGACGAATTGAGATTTTGATACCGTGTTAAGTTCAATTGCGGTTCCGAGGTTCTGATATACGCAAGTGTCCACACCGAACACATTATGCACGCCGTTGATTGAAATCCCTGGCCCTCTGGTGTTGTCAACCAGAACGCGACGCAGCCACGCTGATGCAGAAACACCACCCCCACTTAGAACTAGGCCGATAGCGCGGGCCTCGTATGAGGGCGCAGGGCTTGTGAATACGGGGCCGACCACATCGAATTTCTCAAGCTCAAGGCCAATGAAATTCTCGAACCGCGCGCCTTCCCAAGTTACCGTAGCGGTATTGTACGTGTGATCTATCTTGAAGTCACGGAATGTAAAAAACCCACGCGACCTTCGGCTATAGACTTGGCGGCCCCTTGTGAAGAAGCAGATGCAGTCTTTAAAGTACACGTCGACAATGTAATTGGACGCGTGGCTCTCGTCGCCGATAGCCTCTCCGCAATCCTTGAAGTCGAGGTTGAAACCGCGGAATCCGAAAACTACACCGGATGACGTGCCAAATCGAATGGCCGTTGCGCTAGTGCTCGATGCAGCAAGATCGAATTTGAAACCCTCGATCGTAGCATACGCGCCAATTCCGAATGACGTGATGCGGACAGCGTAAGATGCCCCTGACGTGGTCTTCCATGTGGTCTTGCGATCACTTCTCACCGTCTGGCCTGTCCCCAACGTAATTCCATCAGCGACAAACCCCGTCGATGTCCACGGGATAAATGCCTCGCCAACGACACTTAGCGCAGCCTGGATAGCCAAGCTGTCGTTCGTCGATCCATCAAGTCGAGCGCCCCACGCCCTGACGTTCGGAACGCGATATGGCAAGAAGGCGCGCACCCATGCGCCCGTCGAAGCCGCCACCGCGTCGGCTTTTACATAGACGCCCTCAAGGTTATCGAGCGAAACTTGAGCAGAGAAATTCCCAGCCTTCCAAACGAAAGTCCCCTCGCGCCCCGCCTCCAACAGGAACACGGTGTTGAACTTAGTCGTATCAACCGCCTTCAATTCGGTGCGAGTTGCCACAGCCAGGGAAGAAGAAGCCGCGCCAATGGCTGCGTCTCTCGCCGCCTGTGCGGCAACGGCGGATGCTGCTGCCGCCTGCGCATTCGCCAGCACGATCGGGACCGCCCCAACCGCCTCAGTCACATCGGAGGCGATGCCAGCTACCGTCGTGACATTCGCTGAGATGTTCGCCACCGTATCGATACTATCGGCGCTAGCCCCGAGACGAATGATATCCAAAATCAAGGCCTCGCTATCGACACCGGAGGACGACGCCGGTATCTCGATAGCGCGATCAAGCCGCTCGCTCAGCTGCTGATCTCGCATCGCCAAGAGGTCAAGCGCCGCCTCGATCGTCTCCGCGTAGTACGCGCCCTGATTTTCCAGGTCAGTGTTCTGAGTGAACGGCACATTCCGCAGTATCGTGATCGTCTGTGCGGCGGAGGGAGCAGCCGTAGTCGTGATCGAGCCGCCAGCGGCATCGCCAACGCCGGAGACGGAGTAATCCGCCCCCAGAGTCAGCGTTGTTTCAGTGCCATCTTGTTCGCGGATCACGCGCAGATGCGCGGCGTCAAGCACGCGAAAGTCGTATGCAAACGTGGTCGTGACGCCGTTGCCGATGTACGGCCCCGATCGATTGACTTCACTGGCGACGGTCATGGTGCGGTCCCGGGAAATTGAAGATCCCCGGGACCATGGCTGCGGGACGGTTATTTCTTAAATTTGCCGAACACATATTCCATCGGCGACACCTGCTCGCCTTCGGACTGCCGCCACCCCGCATCAACGATCCGGTTCGCTGCGACGGATGGGAGCCCTGTAGCAGTGCCGGCAGCATTGACGATCGCCTTGACGGCCGCCTTGTCCGCCTCGCCCTGGAACGCCTCTTTCGTCACCTTCGCGAAGTCTTCCACAATCGAGCCATAGGCACCGCCGCCGCCGTGCCCCTGGAGCGCCGACACGCCGTCTCGAATGAACGGTAGTGTCCCGAGCACAGAGAACGCGGTGTTTTTCGCAAGCCACGCGAGCCAGCCCTCATCGTCGCCGCCGTCGCCTTGACCGGGCAACTGCCCTTTGATCGCCGCAGTCACCATTGCTTCGAGCGTGAACAGCAACGCCATATCCAATGTCCAGCTCGCGACCTCTTGCGCCGATCGCGCGGAAACGCCTTCCTCGCGGATCGTGCGCGAGGCCGTCGAGGTCCGCTCATAGGCGACGTTGAACTTGGCGAACATGTAGCTGCCGAGCGTCGTGAACAACTTCACCACATCGTTCTGCCGATTGCGCGAGGACAACGAACCGCGCTCCACGCCAGCCCGATCGATGAACAGGCCGGACGCCTGGGCGCGCTTCACGAGACCGTCGGCATGGGCCACGGCTTGCGCCTCGTCGCCGCCGAACCGCCGCAAGCCTTGCTCGTACCCTGCAATCCAGGTCGGGACGTCCGCGAAGTGCCACTGCGTTTTCTGCATCAGCCAGAACGAGAGCGGCCCCCAAATGTTGCGCTTGAACTCCTGGAGCCGCGACGCGGTCATGCCGTTGCGCGGATCGCTGTAGAAGTCCATCACGTCTTTGTTGAACGTGGTTTGTCGGGCCGCCATGAAGGGCGACTTTGCCGCCACCGCCGCCGCTGCCGCAGCGGGATTGCGCGCCGTCTTCATGATCCCGATCGCCATGTCCTTCTTGCCCACGACGACGAACGATTGCGCCGTGCCGGCCACCTGGAGAAGCGCGTTCGAGAGGTTGAAGGCCAGCTTTGCAGCGGTGAAGTTGGACTTGAGGCCGCGCAGCACCGCGCCGACCGGGCTGGTTGCGCCAAGCTCGCCTTCGGCCGCATCCTTGAGCCACGCTTGCAGCGCATCGAAATCAGCCGACCGGCCGGCATCGTCGAGGGCCGTCCGAACCCTGCCGTCCTGGATCAGCCGCCACGCGTTGGCGACCGGCTCGCTCATCTCCAGGTCATAGATCACTTGGTTGACGTGCTTGTGCATGACCGACATATCGAGATCAATCGAGCCGTCGCCGGCCGCGGCGCGTTCCTTCAGATGGCCGTTCCGCGTCTGAGCCTTGCCGAACCGCCCGGCCGCAAGCGATTGCGCGATATCGACCGTCTCGCGATCGGCGGCCGTCGAGGACAAGCGCGTATCGTACTTGATCGGGTAATATCCGCCGCTCAGCTGCTTCCCGCCGATCGTGACAGGCGATGGCTCCACCCAAGCCGGCTCGACACCGGTTGCGCGCCGCTCGCGGGCCGCGATATCTCCCTTGAACGTCCCGATGTAGTCCCACACCGACTGGATGAAATCCGCGTCCCGCTCATCCAGAGAGGCGAGAACCGCATTGACCTGATCCATGGTGAACGGTCGACGGGCGCGCGGATCGACCAGCCGCGACAGATTGCCCTCGTTGCCGGTGTTGAGCGCGAGCGCGATTTTTTCCCACTTCGAGATCGCAATCCCTAATTCGGGCATGACCGATCTAACGGCCATCGCCCGCCGCTCCTCCTTCGAATAGACCGAATAGAGTCCTTCCAGCGCCTTCGCCGCGTCTTGCTTGCGCACGATCAGCCGGTTTTGTGCCTCGTCGATCGGGGCCTTGATCGCCTGATAAACCGCGCCCTGATCAGTGAACCCGTCCATTTCCCGTAGGATCGTCGTGGCATTGAGCACGCTATCGAGATAGGCCCGCGCGGTGTTGCGCGCCTGTTCGCCCTTGGTCCTGACAGCGCCAGGAGGACGCTTCGGCAGGTTCTTGTCGATCGCCGCGGCGATGCTTTCGGCAGTCGCCGAGAACTCCCGCTCACGCTGCGCATCGATCAGCTTGTCCCACCGCAACGCGACGTGTTCGATGCTCTTGAGGCTTTCGACGACGCCGCGCAACTCCTCAACCGGCAGTGTCTTGTAGGGTTTGCGCGCTGCGTCCGCCAACACCCGTTCGGGGATTGCCAGCTCATTCTCGCGACCGGCCGCGATCATCGACGTGACGAACGCGTTGAGCGAGCCGCGCCGCTGTTCGGCCGCGCCGCTCATCTGGCGGAAATCATACCGATCAAGCAATTCGTCGATCGCGCCGAGATAGTCGATTTGCGCGTTCTCGCGACGGCCCGCGCCGCCGATCCGCTCGCGGTGCGACTTCTTGCCCAGCTTCTCGACGAATCGTTCCGCCTTCTCGACTTCGTCGGCGACCTTGCGCGCCTCCGAATAGAGCGCGTGGTTGAGCAATTGCCGCTGCTTCGCCTCGATCAGCTTCGCGACCATGTCGTTATAGCCGAGGCTGGTTGACGTCCGCGCGCCACCCTTGATCGTCTTGGCCTTGCCGTCCTTGCCGACAACCTCGCGATCTGGGACGGTGTACGTTGCAATCGAAGTCTCGAACTTCGCATTGTTGGCGTCGATCGCATCGGCCACGGCCTCAACTGATCCATCGCCGCGCACGACCGCGCGCGCCGCCGTGCCGATCCTCCGGCGTGCCGCGTCGAGCCAGATTTTTTCTCGCGCCAGGGTCGCGCCCAGCCGGGCCGCCTCATCAGCGGCCTTGCGTTCGGCCGCCAGGAAGCGGTTCGCGTTCATGGCGTCACGCACCCGCATCTTGGCAATCGTCGCGCGCGCGGTCGCGCGGGCTTCCTTGGCCGTCATCGGCTTGCCCGTGCCAGCGATCTCTACCACGGCCTTAAGCTCTGCGGCGATCCAGAGGCCGCGCTTGTCGGGCGCGTGGATGGCATCGAGCGCGTGCGCCTCGACCTCGCCATCATTGAGCGCGTCGCCGTGGCGATCCCGCATTACGCGATCGGTTTCCGCGTCGATCGCTTCCTTGCGGCCGAGCGTCTTTTCCAGCGCCTGGACCATTTCATCGCCCGATCGGAACCCGAACCAGCCGGCCGCCTCATCCGGGTCTAGACCGCCTTCCACGGTGTAGATGGTCTGCTTCCCGCGCGGCAGCGTCTTGAGGACACCCTCGCCGTATCGCTCTATCAGCGCGTCCTTGGAGAGCCGGATATCCGGCATCGCCTCCGGCTGGCCCTCGCCGAGCCATCGCCGATTGCCCATCCACTCCAGAGCCCGGAACACGGGGTAGGAATTGACGTCGCGCTCCACTTCCGCACGGACGGCCTTCCGCTCCTCACGGAACCACTTTTCTTGCTGCCGTTTAATCGGGGCCATCGTCTCGCGCAGGAGACGCGCCTTCGCTTCCTCTTGCGCCTGATCCCTCAGCTTGAGGAACGCCGCGTATTGCGCATCCGTGAGCCCCATGCTTTCCGCCGTCGCAAACACCGGGCCGGCGTCGCCGGTCTCCTGGACGGCTTTTGCTATCTCATCGTCCGACGCAATCATGCGATCGAACACCGCCCGAATGTCATCGGAGACCGTGACGTTGAGATTGGTCAACCGGCGATAGACCGAGATCAGCCACGCGCGGAACTTCTCGAACGCAGACCGCAAATCGGCGGACGGCGCTTTTCCTTCCATCAGGTAGGTCTCGAAAGCCCGCGCCCACTGCTCTTGCATACCGACGTCAATAGCGGCGTCCTTCATGACATCGCCCGTGGTGCCGTTGGCAAGCGCCGCCTTCACGTCGTCGGCCGTCACCTGGACGTCGGGCATCACGCGCTTTGCATCGGCCGCGACGTCCGCGGCGTTCTCGCCCCACCACGCCTTGACCGTTGCATAGTCCGCCGCCGCGCCGTCCTCGCCGCGCGCCGCCATGTCCTGGATCACTGTCAGGAAGTAGTGACCGCTTTCGTGCAGCATCGTCGAGAGGTCCGCCGTCTGGAATAGGCGAATGACCGTGTCGCCATTGCCGACACCGGCAGCGGGGAACTGGATCACGCCGCGCGGGCCGAGGCCGCCCGATTGTTCGTATGACGTCACCGACACGCGGCTATCGTCATAGATCACATAGTTTGTCGATTGGCTTTCAAAGCCGATGTATCGATGACCTGGGACGCCAGCGCCAGCCAATGCGGCAGAAGCCGCTTGCAGACGCGCCGATCCAATATCGCCGTTCGTGATGATCGCACCAAGCTGATCGTAAAGCTGGCTTCCAGTAGGGTTGAAATTGCCGCTCCTCAACGCCTCTTTTTCGGTGATGTTGAATGCTGGCGCTACCGTTCTCGCCCAATTTCGCTCCAGCTTCTTGAACGCCGGCATGGCTCGAATGCGAGCCTGCACAGCCTCGGGCTGATCTTTCAGCTTTGCGTCCCAATCGAGCAGATCACCGTCGTCAGGGATATCGACCTCGATCAATCTCCCCTTCGGCTTGGTCCGCAATTCGACCTTTTGGGCGTAGCGAGCAAACAACGGGGCATAGTCTTTGACCGCACTGTCAGACGCGCCCTGGTCGCGCAGCATCTGCGCAAGCCCTTCCGCGTCGAGGCCGGGATTTTGCGCCGCCGCCTTGATGGCGAACTTCTCCCGCAGCGGAAGGGCGAGGAAATCCACCTCTCGCCCGTTGACAAAATACTCCCTATCTTCGCCGGCCAAAGCCGAACGGTAGTGCTCCGCAACCTCCTTTTTGCTGGCAAAATACAAGCCCCAGCCATAAGCCTGCGCGCCTTCACCGATGCCGATATGGGCGGTTGAGAAGCGCTCGAACAGATGCGGCGTCCCGTGATAGGCGCGCTGCGCATACTGTCGAGCGCCCTCGATCGCTTGCCGGATCGTCGCGTCATCGTCCTGGAGCGTCACACCGAGACTCGAAAGATACGCCTCGATCTCGTCGAGCTGGGCGTTGCGGGCAACAGCAGGATCGACCTCGTCCGTTGCAGAGAATTGCGGCTCGCCCCTCAGCTCGCGGTCGATCGCGTCCCACAGCGACGGGATGATATCCGGCGTTTCGCGCCCCTCGGCGATGGCCGTCCGATACTCGTTTGCAACCGGATCGTCGGCCAGGAAGCCGGCGTCGATCGCCGCGCGCGCGACCTCGTCCGGGCTGTGCTTCTTGCCGCCGTCGCCGCCGAGCATGTCGCGCGCGCCCGCAATGAAGCCCTTGCGCGCGAGCTTCAACGATTTCTTGCCCTTGCCGCGCGAGACCGTCTCGGCGTTGCGCGCCTTCAACTCGCCGCCGACATCGTTGATACCGCCGTGATTGTCGATGAACTCCAGGAGCGTTTGCCTGTTGTCCTTCACGCTCTTGCGCGAGCGCGCCTCTGCGAGCGTCCGGTTCAATTCATCGACGCTCTTGTACTGGATGCCTTCCGGGAGATCGCCGCGCACCTGGGGCAGCGGATAGCGTTGCATGAACTCCTCGGTGGTCATGCCCGACCGTTCGGCCATGACGCGATAGAACGCCGGATAGAGCATGGCTTCCGTCGTCGCTACATCGGTCGATCGACCGGCAACGCGCAGCCGGGAAACCATCGTGTCATAGATTTCCTGCTCGAATGATCGAAGCTGCTCGCCCTCGATCCGAACTCGCTCCGCTTCGTCGTGAGCTTCCTGCAAAGCCTCCTGGGCGCGCGCATTGAATTCAGCCGCCTCGGCCGCCGTGAACTGGTCGGGATCGAAGCGCATATTGTCCATCAGGAACGCGTCGTGTTCCGAGCCGGCAATCTTCGCGGCATACGTCGCGGTCGGAATTTGGAGATCCCCACCGCCCGCGATCGCAGCGTCGAGATCGTCGCGCGACACGCCTTCCAGCTCATCAACGAGCGCATAGGGATCGACGCCGATCCCCTGGAAATACTGCACGAACTGATCGGCCGGGACATAGACGTTCTCGACCGGCCCGTCCGCCGTCGCGGCCTCCACGAACTGGCGGAACTTGTCGGGCATACGGTTGCGCAGGACCGAGGATTGCGCCTGCCCTGACAGCGCCTCGAACAGCGCGCGCCGCTCGCCGGCCTCTTTCGCCTTGCGCGCGGCTTCCATCACCCGGCCGCCGCCCATGCCCGCGACTTCAACCGGGGCGCTGGCGAACTCCGCAAAGCCCTCCATCAGGATATCGCCCAGGCTGATCGGCTGGCCGGCCGCAAGCTGACCTCCCGCCTCGCCGGCCGCGCCCATGAACGCTTGCGTGATCGACTGGAGCACCATGTTGCCGACGTGCGATTGCACCAGCGCCTTGCCGGCGACGCCGCCCGAAAGCCCGTCCATCAGACCGATCACGAGCCCGCGCGCGTCACCGCGCTTGATCGCCTCGCGCATCAGCGCCGGGTCGGAAACGGCCTTGGCCGCGCCCTCGGGCGTCGCGATATCAATTCCCTTCTCACGGAAAAAATCAGCCGGTGCGCTGCCCTTCTCGGTCAAGGCCGAGTTGACGCCCATGAAGGTCGCCCCGGCCGCAGGACTGCGGGTCGCGACGCCAACGCCGATCGCCGCCGCCATCGACGGCAGGCTTTCGGCCGCGGTCTCGCCCACGAAGGCCAGGAACGGGCCGGGATGCTGCGCAATGACGCGCATGAAGGAATTGAGATCGCCGGTCTTGGCCGCCTCGTTCCAGAGATCGCGGCCCTCCGTACCGGCCGGCGAAAGCGGTATCTCCCCGATCCGCTTGTTGATCAGCCCGACTTGCTGCTGATAGTAGGCCGCCGCCTGCTTCTCATCGGTCCCCGTCAACGTCGCAAGGCGGGACATGAGATAGCGCGACCCGGCCATGAACAATTCTTCAGGGCCAGCAATGGGCTTGCTCGCGATCACCTGCCCGCCCGCGCCACGAATGGCCGTCTCATCCGCTAGGATGTCCGAGAACCCCCGCATTTGGTCCTGGGCGCGTTCGGCCGCCGAGTTGGCGAGGAACTGGTTGTAGGACTGCGGAATGCGCCGCACGCCACGGCTAAAGGCGTTCTGGCCCGCTCCGATCGCGGTTTCCCACCACGAAAGCCCTTGCAGATCGTCGCGGGCCACGGCGGCGTTTTCCGGGTTGCGGAGCCATTCCGTCAGCCGCGGCGCGTTAGACAGGATCGTCCGGTTCTTCTCGCGCTCAATGGCCTGTTGGAAGATCGGCCGATATTCCGACACCATCGGCGCGGGCGGGACGGGGTTGCCCGTGATCTTGGCGAAATCGGTTGCAAGGCTGAGATCGCCCGCCACCTGATCCGGGGTCGCATCGACGGATGAAAGGACCGTGTTCGCGGCCTCAACCCCGGCTTGTTGCTGCTTCGCCTTCCAGGCCGTATAGTCCGCGATCGTATCCATTTTTGGGGCTTTCCATGAACTCGCAGCCGAGCCGCGCGCAGGTCGCCGGCCGCCTCGTTGTCAACATGATCGTTGCACCGGCCATCCTCCTCCTCGCCGTTGTCGGCGTGATTTGGCTGGTCGGTGCGCCGGGATGATCCGGATCAACGGTTGAGGATGAAATCCTGATAGCGCTTGGTGACTTCCACCTGACTAGGCTTGCGGCCTAGCTCGCGCTCGAGATCGGCGGCGATCCCGCGCCGGAGGTCGATCGGAATGTCCGAATACTGAACCTGCGCCTCGACCGTGGAGTTATCCGGCCGGTTCGCAGCATCGAACGCAAAGGTCTTGGGCGCGCTGAACAGTCCGCCGCCGACGCCAGGCGGCGTCCATGTGTTCGAGCCCCACAGCGTCCCGGGCGTTTTGATGACAACCGGCAGGAGCAGCCGATTGATCATCGACTGAATGTCGGCCTGCGTCGGGGCTTTGTTCGAGTTGTTACGTTTAAACTCGTCCATTTGAGCGGCCAGCGCATTGTTGAATTGGGCGATGCGCTTATTGGCCTCGTCAAGCTGCGAGCCCTTCTTGCCAGACGTCGAAATGCCGACAGCGGCCAGTTGCTGTTCGGCCTGCGAGAACGCTGACGTCAGGTTCAAGCCCTCCTCACGCGCCTTGCGCTGGTCCGTCAGCGCGTTGGACTGGAGCGCCGTCAACTCCTTCAAGTCGCTTCGCGACAGTTTCTCGCGATAGTCGTTCAGATCGATGCGCGAGAAAAACTCAGGGTCTTGCGCGGCGGCGCGGCGCATGCCGTAGAGCATTTCAGGATCGCTTTCGATGTCGCGCCCCTTGCGCACGGTCTCCATGTAGGACCATGCCGAAGACACCGCCGCCATCCCCGCCGCCTGCCGCACTTCCATCGGGACTTGATCCGGCGTCTTGCCCTGATCGATGTAACTCCATAGTTGCGCCTTGGCCTGCTGTTCGTTGGCCGCCTGCGCCTTGTGCTGGGTTTCGAGGAGCGCATTGATCCGCCGACGCGTCAGCTCCTGCACCTGCGGGTCTTTGATCTTCCCGAGATAGCTTTCCATGTCGGTGAAGAACGATTGGGTGTCACGGCCGGCCGCCGACACGTCGAAGCCAAGAACGGCGTCCGCCTCTTGGTTGCGCCGCTTCCTGTTGACCCCGTCGTTGTGATCCTGGAGCAGCCGGATCGATGCGGCGATCTCGCCCGGCCCGCCCGTGCGGATCGCATCTGCGACCGATTGCGGCAGCGTGCCGTAATTGTACGCGACCGATGAGACGGCCGCCTTGGCCGGGGCCGAGAGCGATTCCCATTTGTCCTGCCCGACCGTCGAGGCAATCCGCGACTGCGTCGCGACGATGCGCCGTTGCAGATCGCGCGCGGCGTCGGCTTCCGTCACGGTCATGCCCGGCTTGACCTCGACAAAGCTTCCGTCTTCGCGCGTGATCGTGTCCGAGCCGAAGCCGACGCGGAAATGGTTCACGTCCCAATAGGGCGCGCTCTTGAAGCCCTCGAACCTGCGGATCATATCGAACGCCGAGCCGCCCGCGCTCGACTGCCGACCGGCAATGAATTCGGAGGCCGCGCGCTGGGATTGGGCTTCCTTCAACGGCACTTTCAGCGCGTGATCCAGTGAGTACCGATCCGCACCGCTGATGAAATCTGACTTGTCCGCCATGTACTTTTCAGCGGCGATCGGGTCCGTCTGCGCAATCTGGAGCGTGATATTCTTGTGCACGCCCGAGACGAATTCCTTCTCCCGCTGGTTGAGCGTGTCGGCATCCCAGCCGTGGAGCGCGCCGTTCTGCCGGAGCTCCGCAATGCCCGCCGCAAGGTTCTTCGTGACGGCCTGCGGGTTCTGGTAGTTCACGAGCGCGTCATCGCCGAACGACTGGATGCGCGCGGCCGAGGCGTCGCCAACCCATTGCTTGCGAGCCTGGGCCGTGTGGACGATGGATTGCTGCAACGTCGATTGCAGCCGCGACGTCGAGGCCGTGTCATAGGCCCGAGCCGCGCCCGGCGTCAGACCCTGCCCATACTCGCGGCGCTTCTCCGCTGCCTCTCTCTCGAAATCGGCGCGGCCGTCCACCGCGGCTCGCCCCTCCAGTGTCATGAACCCGCCCTCGCCATACTGGCGATTGCGCATCCACTCCGCATAGCGATTGTCCGCGTCCTTCGCGCGGGTCACGTCCTCCAGATGCTGCACGCGGACCAGCGCGTCGCTCGCCGTGTCCATGCCCTTGCCGAGCGCTTCGAGCCCACGGCCCAGGTCCGCGCCGAAGCTTTCCGGCGTCGCGCGCACATCGACGTCTTGGCGAAATTCCGGCCGCAGCTCGACGGACGGCTGATATTCAGGAACTTTGACCATGCCTAAACCTCAGTAAAGCGAGCCAATCTTCGTCGGGTCGCTTGTCCCACTGTAGGAAAGCCCCTTGAACCGGGCATAGGACTGGCCGCCGCCGCCCAGGATCGTGCCGCCCGCCTTGAGATACCCGCCGACTTCCGCCGCATCAGCCTGAGATCTCTGGAGCGCAGCATTCGCCCGGCCGTTCACGGCCTGGACGCGATAGTCATAGGCTTCGCGGTTCGCATTGGTGCGGATCGTCAGCGCGTCAATCTCGCCCATAGTGGCAGTGTCAATCAGCGTATCGAGCGGGGAGCCGAACGACAGGTCAACGCCATTCGCCGCCATCGCCGCGGTTTGCTTGCCGACAATTCCGGCAACCTCTTGGCGCTTGCGCTGTTCGGCAATCTGCCCGCGCTCAATCGCATCCTTGGCCCGTCGATCCGCCAGCGTCGCGTTCATTTCCGAAACCGCCGCGCTGTAGCGGCCCGACGCCGCCGCGGGCTGCCCGGACTGCACCCCGCCCGCCCCACCCAGGGGCGGTGGACCGATCGTCAACGCCGTCATCAATTCGCACATCGCTAGCCCTCAGCTCGAACGGTCGGAACGAATAGCCCCGGAACATCACCGGAGCGCCGAACTGGAAGCCCAGCCACCGCAGCCAGCGGATCGAGACCACGTTCCGGTCATCGACGAAATTTCTCAGGACCGCATACCGCCCTAACAGTTGATCCCGCCAACCGACCGAACGACGAAGGAACTGCCGATAGTGCAGATCGATGGCATCGGTCCCTAAGAGCCAGGGCGCAGCCACCCCGGCCAGCACGTTCAGATCGGCCACGCCGAACATCACCTCCGGCCGGCCGTCGATTACGGCCGTCCAGGCTCGCGCCGACTTGCGGAGCGAGAACGCCAACGCCTCACCCCGCGTCTTACCGGAGCCGGCCTCGATCTCCTCCCCATCGGCCCGACGCATGCGCCGAGCAATCGAGCGAATGTGCGCCGGGCTCGCGGGCACGATTTCAATGTTACTTTCCAACGGTGACGTCCGGCATGTAGGCAAGGATCGTCATCGGGAGCGGGTCAAATTGCTTGATCCACATGTTGCCGCCCGTGCTCCAGGACCAGTGTGGCGTTACGCGAATGTCGCCCGTGTACATGGCGATTGCCTCGTTCCATGCTTCGGCCGCCCGCTGTTTGTACTCAACCAGCCACTCGCTATCGCGGTCGCCATCCTTTGGACCGATGAAGATGCCGCGAGTGTCCTGCACGCGGAGCGTGACTTCGCTGATCGACTTCTGCCGACCCTGCACGGTCCCGAGGCCCTGGACCTGCCCGAGATCGAGATTCAGCGTCTCCAAGGAAGCGACCATGGCAAGGCCGACATGAACCTTTGTCGACGCATTCGGCAGCACCACACCGACGCCGCCCGACACCGGACCAACCGTGAGGTTCCGGACCACGTTGCCGTCAGCCAGCGCAACCACCACCTGCCCATTCAGATGATCCAGGCCCGTGATGGTCTTGGTTGCCGTGCCCGTGTACGTCAGGCCGCAATCGACAAAGAAAGCATCCGCGATGGTGGCGAACACGCGGGTATGCAGCCGCTCGATATATCGCTTTGAGACGCCGCCGATGGTCCGCCGCACGATGAAATACGGCACATCCTCATTGCCTTCGCCGATCGTCACGACGTCCTCGAATACAGCCGCGCCGTTGGGGCCGCTGGAATGCCGCGTCCACGCCCACACTTCATGCTCGCGAAGATAGGTAAGCGACACGAGCGAGCCGTCATCCAGGACCACCCACGCGATCGAGTATGGAGACTGAGCATAGGCCCAGGCCTTGATATTCTTGTTCTCGAACAGATGCCGCGCCAGGATTGTCAGGTCGCGCCCGGTGAAGCCGTCTTGCGTGTAGTCAAACGAGAAATCGCGCACGACTCCGCCGCTTCGCTGGGCGAACAACACCGTATTGCCAACGACGATCGGCTGCACTCTGGCGCAACCTCGATAGCCCTGATTGTCAATCTTGATCGAGCCGGGCGTGATCGCATCGGAATTCGAGCCGCCCGAGACGATGCTTTCGGAACCTGATGTCAGAACCATCAGGCCCTTGAGCGTCAGCAGCGCGCGGACTTCATTGACCTGCCGGGCCTTGATGCGGAAGGTAACGGCGTCGCTGGCCTTCGCCGGCTGCGACACACCGAAGTTCTCATAGACGCCCGATTGCGACATCCAGATCGCCTGCGGATCATTCTTCGTCGACCCCAGCGCGAGGCGCTGTTCCACCATCGCGCCGCAGCGCGGATAGTTGCCTGCGCCGTTGAACGGGTTACGGGCCTTCTGCGGAGTGTCGCTTTGATCGGCGGTGAAGTTCTTGTCTGAGAACGTGGTGCCCTCGGTCCCGCCGATGTATCCATAAGTTCCACCGCTCTCCTTGTAGACGATGTATCGATCCGCGCCCGCGACCGCTCCCCAGGTGATGACCACCGTCGAATTTGCATAGGTTAGATCGCCTGTGACCTGAGCGAAGTTGGACGGTAAACTCTCCTCGCCCGTTGCCGCCGAGATGGCCGAGACACGGTATCTGTATTCCGTGTTCGGCGTAGGGCTCCCGAAATAGCTGACACTAGTGATCGTCGGCGCAGCCATCTTCGGAGTGAACGAGACGGCCGTGATCGTCCAATTGTTGTCCGCGAGCCGCGCAATCTTCTGGAGCGCGTAGTTCTCATGGCAGACATACATGACGTCCGCTTCCTGGATCACCACGAGCTGTTCAACGTCGGCGCTGGTGTAAGGCGTGACGACCTCGTAAGGCGCGCCCCCGAGGAGCACCAAGCCTCCATTGCGATAGACGCGAAAATAGTGGTCGCCAAATTCCAGGACGTAGGATTGATCCGTATTGAATTGGAACGGGATCAGGCGCGTGACCTTCGCGCTGTTCTTCACTTCGTTGATGAAGGACGTCCCCGCCCGGTTCGACGCGCCACCATGCGGATGGATAAATATGTTGATCGCCGTTTTGAGCCCGCTGGCGTACTTCGCGAGATCGGTCCGCGCGCTGAGTGCCGGCGACAATTCCCCGGCAGTGAAGGACGGTTGATAAGCGCGAAGATCAGCCATCAGCCGCGCGCCTTCACAAGATCGCTATCGTGATCCGACGTCTCGCGGACCTCGTTCGCATCCGCCATTTCAGCCGCGGCTTGAGTCTTTGCGGCGAGCTGGAACGCGTCCGCGCGGACCTTCGGGTCGCGCGTCAACGGCATCGCCAGCTTGACGCTCAGATGCCAGGACAGCGCTTCGATGAATAGCGGCGTGAACTTGCTGGGATCAGTGATGCGCCAAGTGTAGCGCAGGAACGCCGGAGAGAGGTTGCAATAGATCACGTCTCCCTCGACATCATACGGGTTCGCGATCTCCTCCTGTTCGGTTTGCTGGCACGGATCATCGACGGAATACCCCGGCCGCACCCATCGAAGTTTGAGGCAGTCATTGGGGCGCTTGTAGGCATAGCCCCACTTCCCCGCCTTGTCGTTCGCGACCTGGGCAAGCGCGATCGTCTTGCCAGCGAAGCGCCACGGATAGCCGGACAGCAGCACGTCGCGCGTGTGCGCGTAGAACTGATTGCACGCCCGCGCCTCTGCGGTCGGTTCAGTCAATGCAGAAATATTGTCCTTGCCCAGGTTGGTGAGCGCAAAGTTGCAGATCGAAACTTCTGAGGCCATGCGTCACCCGTTCGGGAACAGGACCGACGCCGCGTCCGGCTGTTTCTGCTTCGGCTCAAGAGCCGCCTCGACGATCTCGAACGAAAGGGACCGGCCGCCGCCCTTGCTATCGCTAACGCTCGACACGCGCACGGTCGCGACCATCGACATTTCGGTCCCGACGCGAGGCGCGGCGTCGATGCCGAGCGCTTCCATCTGCTTTTCGTCGAGGTAGAGGCAGGGAAAATATTCATCGCTGTCAGCGTCGGACGGCCGTTCGTCCATTTCGCTGTACTTGCGCTTGAGGCTAACCAGCTTCACCATTCTGCCACCCGTGATTTGGGACACGGGTGGCACCATCAAGCCAGATGGTTGGTTCTCAAATTCGCGCTAGGTCGGGCGCGCAAAAAGCCATTGATCGTATACGATGAGGCCCTTGCTCACGTCTCCAGCGAACGCATTCGTTGCGTCGGCCGAGGCGGTGCCGAGCGCCGGCACCACGCCAGCATTTGCACCGGACCTAAAGCCTATCAGAACCTGGAAGAACCCGTTCGCCAAGGGATAGATGGATGCTACAGGGTCGGTGAACAGGTTGCCTGAAAGAGACCCAATCGCATTTGTGGTGAGATTGAAATATTGACTGATGAAGCCAGTGAAAACGCCATCGTAACAGATGAGCTGCACCCAATCGCGCCCAACCGGCTTTACTTTGAAACGTAGCGTGTAGCGGGTCGATGCTGCGCCAGCGAGGCTCTGATAGAACCAATGATTGCCGGTGCTGGCGTCCTCAAGAATTCGTTCGCCGAGTGCTCCGCCTGAAGCGTCAAGCTGTGCCCCGCTATAGCTGCCGAATCCTGCCTTGGTCCATGCAGCGTTCAGAATGTTGTTCTGCGCCGAGTACAAGTTGGTTCGGCCAGCGGCGGCCGGGCTTGAGAACAAATTGACAGCAACAGCGTAGAACTTCGTTCCTGGGGCTCCGGTCGCATTGCGATAATGTTCGAAGATCACCGAATAGTTGGTCCGCGTCACGACGGCCGGCAAATTGTAGGGGCCGACTTCTACGCCGTTGGCCTGTAGCACGTACAGGTCATTCCCGCTGATGCGCCAGCCAATTCGCACCTTCGTCCCGAATGGCATTGAGGAATGAGCGATACTTCCGAGAGGCGTCGTCAAGACGCCGTTGGAGGCATATCCGACGATAAACGAACCTGCCTTAAAGCTGATATGCAGCGAGGATGCCGTATCAGCAACAAGCGTCACGCCGCCCGTAGCGATCAACGCAGCTTCGTCGATTGCATCGCCGAATGACACATCAGCGTAGATTGACTTGACCTCCTCCGCAAAACTCAAACCTGTATAAGCCGCAGTGGAGGCTTGCCCCGAAGCGCCAGCAACCAGAGCCCCGCTCGACACCGACGCGACCACGACGGTGGAATAAGCAGTAGTTTCGCGCTGCGTCGTCTGTCCGGTGGCAGCTGGTCCAGGCGCGCCGTTTGCCATCTTAGAGAAGTCGATGTAGGCGTCCCCAACGAGACCCGCCCCGGTGAGCGGGATAACCAACTGATTGTTATAAAGCTTGCGTCCGTTTTGGATATCAACCACGCCGAGCACCGGCTGATCGTTGTAGATCACGCTTCCGTCAGAGATCACGACGCCTTTAACGACGCGCTGGTTATCGACGAAATAGACCCCATCGGCGACCGACACGACGCCGACGACCGGCCGGCCGTTGTACATCGTCGTCCCATCGGGGACGAACACGACGCCGACGACGCGCTGCTCATTGAAGATATCGGCCACAGCAACCCTCGCGGAAAGAAAGGTGGGGCGGCGCGAACCGCCCCACCCGTTTAGTCGGCGACCTGCGTAGCCGCGCCCGGAGCGACCCAATCGGGTTCGAGTCCTCCGGTAGCCTTCTGAGCCTCGACCACCGTCTGCGGCGCGGGCGCGTCGGAGAACGGGGCGGGCTTGGTCGCCTCGACGTGGGCAGCGATGATGCTGTCCGCGGTCGCGAGATCGGTCACCGGCTCGCCCGCAATCTGCTTCGCGAGCGCCTTGCGCTTGGGGTGGTGCAGGCTCGACCAGTCGGCAGGCACCACGACGGCGCTGCCATCACCGTCACCAGCCGCAACACCCTCGGACGGATCGGGCTTCTGCCCTTCCGGCTTCGCGCCCTCGACGGTCGCAATCGCGGTCGATGCCGCCTCGCCACCGAGGATTGCCCAGGCCGGGCGCTTGGCCTCGTCGTTCCAGATTTCGACGGGGCAATCGAACGCGTCGTTGATTTCGACGATCCTCCCGCCGAAGTAGCCTCTTGAGGTCGCAATGACCTTCACCATTGTCTTGGCTCCCTTTCAGTTGCGCGTATGGGCGAGCAGCGGCTTATTCGCCGTTGCTCTGGTTGCCCAAGGTGATCCCGGCCGTCACCTGCCCGGTCGTCGGGGCCGTGCCGACCACGGTATAGTTCAGGCGCATGAAGCGGCGGTTGGTACGGCGCGGCAGGTCTTCGAGGATCGAGACATAGCCGGCGACAAGCTGGGCGAGCGGGACTGCGCCCGAGGTCCACACGGTGGTCACGTTCTGAGTGAACGCCGCGTCGTCGGCAACCTGCAAGTCGAACTGGAGCGACGTCAGGTTGTTGAACGCCTGGACGACCTGGAGACGAAGCGACGTGGCTTTGCCTTTGCCGACATCGCGCGAGAGGCCGGTTGCGATCGGGCCGAGGTCGATGACATTGGTGGACGGCGCGGTCGCGACGATCGCCTGCGCGTTCGACAGCAAGTTCTGGGCATCGAAGATCATGAATGCGTCTTTCGGTTCGGCCTTTTCCGGCCAGCTACGGGAGGAACGGCCCGCCGAAGCGGGCCGAACCGGTTAGATGGCGACGGAGCCGACCAGCGCTTCCGTGTTGAGGATCGCGTCCGTCTCGCGGATCGGAATGCCGCGATAGGTGCGGACTTCCTTGCCCTCGACCTGCGCCTGACCGAGACCGGTATAGTTCGGGTTGGCAGCGAGCAGCGCGCGGTCGCTCGACTGAGCGTCGAGGATTTCGAGCACGTCGCGGTTCATGTAGATCGCAATGCGGCTCGACATGGCGTCGCGGCGACGGCTCTGGAGACGGTAGTAGGCGCGGCGCATCAGCGCCCACAGATCGACGCTGCCGGCGATCATGCTGGGGACGTCGATGTTGGCGATACGCGCGTTGTACCGATAGTCCTTCACGAACGCGCCGATGTGCCAGCGGAACAGCGTCTCCTTCGCGTAGTAGGGATTGCCCGACGCGTCGAGAATGCGCTGTTCGCCCTTGTCCTCGATCGCCACGCCGGCCTTGGTGCCCTTGGGATAGAGCAGCGAGGTTGCGTGATCGCCCCAGGTAACGAACCAGATCGAGGTATTGTTCGCGCCGGCACCGCCGCCGTGGATGACGTGATTGGCGATATTGGGCTTGGACGGGTCCGGCCGGTTCGTGTTGTAGAGGCTGTAACGCGCGGCGAGACCCTTGAACTTCTCCGGCGTCGTCGCGGTGTCGTGGTAGAAAATGCCGGTCGCCATTTCCTGGTTCATCGCCTCCAGGAACGGCGCGCTGTCAACCAGCCGCTGCTTGGCCGGATCGGGCGCGAGCGCGAGCAGGCGAGTATCGACGGTCGACGCGGCTTCGAGGAAACCGGTCGTGTCGTCGACCTGTTGCATCGTCGTCTTGGACTGCGGGATGCCCTGATAGAGCCGGCCCCACGCGACGGTCGGCAAGCCGGTACGGATCATGTGCCGATGCACGGCGTCCATGTTGCACTGAGTTGCAATCGCATCGTCGAGGATGGGGTTCTGCTTGTTCAGGATTTCGATAACCGTTCCCTCGGCCGACGCCTTATGAGCGTCGATCAGGGTGGGATAGGATTGTCCGATAGTCGCCATAGTTCATCAGCCTTTCGGTGCGTCGTTCGGAAAGAGTACGTGCGCGGCTTCGGCCGGCTTGCCCGACCCGCCCGCACCGCCATCGGCCGGATTGTCCTCTTTGATCATGGCCCCGACCTTCGCCATGAAGCGGATAACTTCCGGATGGTTGCCGGCACCACTCGCCTCGAAATATTCTTTGAGGCCGGGCGTGCCGAGCGTGTTGACCGCGCGAACGGCGGTCTCGACCGTGCCGCCCTTCGCGTCCCACTTCGCGCCGCCGATTTCCTTGTCCGCCTTCGCGGTCTCCGCCCACTTGTCGGGCGTGCCGTTCTTCTGGAAATACGCGTAGGACGCCATCGACCATTGGCCTTCCGGCTTGTCGGCGTATTCCTTCGCGCGCTTCGTCTGGACCTCTGCGAAGCGATCGGCCAGCTTCTGAGCCTGCTTTCCAGTCAGGCCAAATTCCTTGAAGTCTGGCGAGAGCGCGTCGATCAGCTCCTGATCCGCCTGGACGCCATCGGGCATCGTGATCGTGTACTTGCCGTCAGCCGGGACGACGTCGAGCGCATCGGCCGCGGCCGGCTTGCTCTTGTCGTGTTCGGCTTTCGCAGCGGCGTTCTCGGCTTCCGACTTCGCGGGATCGGGGACGTACTCTTTCCAGTCGGCGGGCTTGCCGCCTTCCTTCGGAGGATCCCCGGCAGCGGGCTTAGGGTCGCCGCCCTCGTTCGGAAACAGCACACTCGCCGCGGGATCGGCCGCAGGCTTCGCCGGATCACCAGCGGGCGGGGTCGCGGCCGGGGTCTCGCCCCCCCCGCCCCCCCCGCCCGCCCCTCCCGCCTCCGCGTTGGACGCCGCGGCGGACATCAGATGGCGCGCAAGATTACCCCTCAAGATCATCGTCACTCTCCTGTTTGTCGGCGAGCGCTTTCGCCGCCGCTCTGTCCATTTCCCGGATCGCGGCAACATCCATCAGCAGCGACGGATAGAGCCGCGGGTCTACTTCTTCGAGCTTCGCAATGATCTTGCGACCTGATGACTGTTGCCCGAGCGTGTAGTTCGTTGCGTTGTTGTCGCCGCAATAGGCGTCGCGGTAGATCGCGCACTCCTCCAAAATCCAGTAGAGGAAGCGCTTGCCTGCGGCGGTCGCGAGCGTGTCGCGAATGGCCTTCGTCAGCTCATCGCGAGCGACGGCTTGTTCTGGCGTCAGCTCCTCGATCAAATCGGTCATCACGCGATCCCGATTTGCTGGAGCAGCGCTTGCCCGCCCGGATTTTGACCCGCGCTCGCGAGCACGCTTGCGGCGTCCGCACCATCCTTGAGAGCCGGCGCAGTCGCCGCGAGCATTTCCGCCCGTTCGGCCTGGGCTTGCTTCTCAGCCCGGACGCCGCGGATTTCCTTGACCTTGTCGTCCGGAACGATGAGCGACGGCGGAACGCCGAGCGCGTCACCGTACAGGTCGACCGCCTCGTCCGCGTCGTACTTGTCGAGCACTTCCGGCTTGACCGCCGCAAGCTGGCCAACGAAGCCCGAGAACCGTTCGATCGCGCCCGTGGCAACGGCCTTCTGCGCTTGCGCCAGGATCGAGATATATTCGACCTTCAACTCCTGTTGGGCGATCTCACGCGGCGGTGGCGGCAACTCGCCTCGCCGGTTCAGGATGTTGAACGTGCGGTCAATCACCGGCTCAAGCTGGCCGTTGTAAACACTCTCCAGGACCGGGCCGAGCGCGAGGAGCTTTTCCTCTTTGCGCTCCGCAATCTCCGCCACGTTGCGCGGCTGGATGCCTTCCATGTTCGAGATCATCAGGAACAGGTCTGCATAGAAATACTGGCGCAACCGCTCCTGGACGTCGCGGATATCCTCGCGCAGCTCTGACAGCGATAGGTTGACCTCCATCGCCGGCCGATAGCCCTTGCCGGTCGGATCATCGACATAGGTGACCGCTCCAGGCAGGAGCGACGCGGGATTGTTGCGTAGCGACGTCGGGCCGGTCATCGGCGGCCGGACCTTCTTGTCGATACCTTCGAGCTTCCGCATCTGCTCGCGCTGGAGCATCTTCGTATCGCCGAGCGCGTCATGCGCTGGCGACGTCGAATAGTGATCATCGCCGGCCAATTCCCACGCCGGGCAGATAATCGGGTTGTCGTCGAAGCCGCTTTCTTCGAGCAACCCGTTGCTTTCCGTCATCGCGTCGAGCCAGTAGTTCGACAGGAACGGCTTGTTTTTCTTGTCGATCAGGCCGGGCTCGCGGTTCATGCGCGGCTCTACGGCATGCCAGACGTCGTAAATCTGGTCATATCGACCGTTGTCATACGCGGTCTTGATCGAATTGCTGACGCGCGCAACCGCGGCATAGCCGAAGCGCGCCACGATGCGCGCGACGCTCCAGCGGAATTGACGGTACAGCGTCGTCGCGCGGCCCTTCTCATCGCGCGCAATCCAGAAGCGCCCATTGAGAAGCTGTTGCATCCGGATAAAGCTCTGGTCGTCCTCCGCCAGGAGGCCGCAAGGCTGGCCGAAAAGGGCGAGATCGCCATAGCCGGTATGGAACGCGTTGTAGATGTTCGAGCCCGAGAACACCTCTCGCATCCGCTGTTCGACGGAAGCGAGATATTGCTTCACCGGGGCAAAGTCTTTCAGGTCGGGATCAAACGTCGTGAGACGAAACCACGGCCGCGCGGGCGACGTCAGGCCCGAATGCATCCCGGATTTCAGCGTGCGGTATGCGAACGTCGCGCTGCTATCGAGGATGCTTTTCCGGCTGACAGACCCTTCGTTCCGGTTGCCGAGGCGCAGGCGCGTCGGGTCAATGAACTCTGCAACGCCCGACCACTCGCCTTCCCACGGCTGGCGGACGGGCTTTAGCTCCTCCAGGCGTCGGCGGTGGTACTGGACCTGCGTCTCATTGCGCGGCGCGTTGACGGTCATGGATCACTGACCCAGGAGCGTCTTGGCCTGCGTCGGCGCGGCGGTGCTAACGCCCGATCCGGACGTGAGGATCGTGTTCGCGCTGGACGATCGCGCCTTGTCACCCATGCGCCGCGAGACGCTGTCACGAACGGCCGCGCCGTCCGGATTCTGCATCGCCTGGGTTTCTTCCGGAAGCTGCGGCTTGGGAATGTCGGGGACGAGGCACATCGGGGATCACCATTCGCGGGAAGCAGGATGGCCCCGACGCTTACCCGCGAATGGTTGCCGCGATGAACCGGGCAGTGTAACTTGCCCAGGTGAGGCGGCCACAATGGCTACGGCTTAGGCTGGTGTCGCAGTAAACGGGAGCCGGAGTCTTCCTCGTCCGGTGAGCACCTTCGATGGTGGATAAGTCTGCAAGCGTATGGGGGATGCGCCCGCCTCACATCCATCAAGCGAGCACGTCGTAATCGGTCGCCGCCGTGCCGCTGCCGGCCGCACCCTGCCCCGCCACCGTGCCGCCGACGATGCCGCGCTGCTTTTTCGCAACGGGCTCTGCGAACGTCAGCATGAGCGCGTCGCCCTTGTTGGGGCTGGGCAAGCCGCGGTCCTTCATATCCTCTTTGCTTTCAAGCTGTATCTTGCCGTCTAAACGCGGCACCGTCTCCGGACCGATCAAGTCCTGATACAGGTCCTCATCCTTCGGATCGATCGCGCCGCCCGCCTTGATCCAGGTCTTGCCCGTGCCCCAAATCTCGGCGCGCTTGTTGAGGAAGCCCGGATCAATCGGCTTGCCGGAGAACCAAATCAGCCGCCACGATCGGCCCATGGTCGACCCCGCCGACACGATGCCCGTGCCATAGCCAGCGTCAACAAACACCGCATCGGCCTGATACTCATCTTCGAGCCGCGCGATCAGGTTGGCCACTTCAACGTCATTGTCATTGCGCGGGATGCTCGCAAGGCTTTTCGAGTACAGCCCTTGCCGCAACATGATCTCAAGCTTGTCGTCACCCGTCCAAGCCGGATCAACGCCCAGGATCACCGGAGCGAAAGCGTACTGCTCTTTGCGCAGATGGCGCGCACGAGCCTTATCGACGTCGTCGGCACTGATAAATTGCATGGCGCTCTGAGCAGGAAACTGCCCCCTCACACGGTATTTGACCACGTCACTATCCTCGCCGTGGTCGTCTACGAGTTTTTGCAGGTACTTTTTGTTCGTGCCCTCAACGGTGCGGCTGTCAATCTGCCGGTTCACCCACCGATGGCGGAAGCGTCGAAAGCACTCGCGGAAGCGCCCGCTGTTGCGCGTCGGGTTGCCGAACACCACCCAAATGATCACGGTGTTCTCGTCCGTCATCGCGCCTTCGGCGACTTCCCAAACCTTGTCATGGATTTTCGACGCCTCGTCGAACATGAGCAGGATGATCTTGCCCTTGTTGTGCAGGCCGGCGAACGCTTCCGTGTTGTGCTCAGACCACGTCAAGAAATCCATGCGCCAGCTATCGCCGTGCATTGGATCGCGGCTCTTGATGCTCATCGCCTGGACGTCGAACCACGACGCCGTCAGGCTCATCTTGAACCACTTCCCGACTTCGGGCGCGGTCTTGGTGCGCAACTGCGGCTCAGTGTTCGCCGTCATCAGCACCTTGGCGTCGTCGAAACAGGACATGGCCCAATTGGCGAGCATGCCCATTTCAGCCGACTTGCCGATGCCGTGACCGGAGGCGACGGAGATTTGCAACGGCTCGAACCGCGTCTTTGGATTGGCCAGATGATCGCGGATCACCCGGTTGATGTCCTGTTGCCACGCGCGCGGCCCGCTGTAGTCGGCGAGCGCGCCATGACCCCAATCCCAGGCGACGCGTGACCAACGGTCCGGATCGAACTGGCATTCCGCCGCCAGCTCAATGATGTCGTCGTTGGGGTCGCGGTTGTGGCCGACGCCGGGCCGTTTAGATGCGGCGCTAGCCATAGCGCCAGGTCCGCGCCATCACTTACCCCCAGCCTTCGCCTTCGCGCGAGCGATGCGATCAGCCAATTGCTCGACGCCCGCGACCTCGACCTTTTCCAGGAACGCTTGCACGCCGACGTGCTTGCCGATCAGCTCCAGGCGCTTCACGCGATCGGAGACCTTCACCTCAACGATGAATTCGCCCGTGGCGTTGCCCTCGCCGTCTCGAATTTCTTGGTGCTTGATCCCGGCAATGAGGCCCTGACGCCAGATTTTCGGCCACTGGTGAACGGGCTTCACCGCGCCGTCCTCGGTGTAGATGTCGGCGAGATCGGCTTCCGCCTCGACAGCCAGGCGCGTGAGGAGCCACGCGGCATCGATGCCCGTCTTTTCAGAGCGCGCGGCCTTGCCTGCCTCGATAGCGGCTCTGATCGCAGGCTTTGCCAGCAACCCGCCGACCTGATCGTTCGCGCTCTTGGCCGAGTAGCCGGCGCGGATCGCGGCCTGAGTGGCGTTCAGGTCGATCAGATATTCCTCGACGAACCGGGCTTGCTTTGGGGTGAGTTCCGACATGGCCGCAACGTTGTTTTACGTGACGGCGGTTTATAGTGACGGATGGTTGTTGCTCAGATCACAACGCGCTGTTGCGGTTGAAAATTGGCGCGGGTTCCGAGTGACAAGGGGGTTTCTAAGAGGGGGTCAACTTTTTTGAAATGGCGATCGATGGCCGGGTATATACCCAGCCATAAGTTTAAACCCGGCTATGCCTACCCTAATTAAAAAGTTTAGATAGCTCTTATGAATGTCTTTGTCACAGGTATAGATTTGATTCTGTTGCATTATTTGCGCAACGAGGTTGATAACGAACATTTCTAGAACCAATATGGTCCGACACCTGAGTATATAAAATTGTACCGCTTCGGTCCTAATATTCGGATTTTCATCAAACAAATTTGTTCGTTATAAACCTCATTGACGCGAACCTTGTGTTGTGCTCTGTTGTGATTATCGCAACAAGGAGCACAACAGTGCACAAGATCAGGACCGCCCAACCTATCGCTGCCGCATTCGGCATCTTCTGGAACTACCGTGGCCGCCTTGTGCCGTGCGAGGCGTACATCATGGGCGCTGATGGATGCCCGACCAGCGGCGACGACGCGACGCCGCAGGAGCTTGCAGACGCGTTCGAGCGCGGCGCTACGTTCCTCACCTATGAGAGTTTCCTGACGCTGGAGGAGGCCGAGGCGCGCACCGTCGAGATCGGCGAGAACTACACCGTTCGCCCGCTCCCGGCCGGATGGTTCTTCTACATCGGCGAGCAGCTTTGCGTCGTCGCGCCGGCAGGCGAGGCCAAGGCCGCCGATCACGGCCCTGTGGCCGACGCCCGCGCCGGCATCATCGAAGCCCTGGGCGGCGCACACGCGAGCCCGGCAATGGCGTGGATCGTCGCGCGCACTCAGGCGCACCTGCACGTCGGCGGCAACTATTCGGGGATCAGTGTGCACCTGACGAGTTGCCGCCCCGACGACGCGCTGATCGCCGCCATGAACCTCCCGCCGCTTCCCAAGATCGGAGCCCGCCGATGACCGTGACCGTTCCCGAGCGCAACCGCGCGATCAAGAAGCTTCTCGAAACCACCTATGGCAAGGGCTGCGTCAGCGTCACCGCTGGCAACGGCTCTGCTTATCGCTGGGTCGAGATCACGTTCAAGACGACGCCGGAAGCCTTGAAGCCCTTCGCAGGCAAGTATCACCCCATCTATCACGCGATCGAAACGCTGATCAGTGGCGCGGGCATCGAGCTTTCGCACTGGAACGCCGACGACATGGGCGGCGATGACATGCGCGCCTGCATCAATATCACCATGCCGAGGAACGGCCAATGAACCGCCCTCACCCCATCGCCCGCGCCGCCGCAACAGCTGCCGAGGCCGTCGTTGACTTGGCCGCGATCGGCCTTTTCATCCTCGCCGTCTACGTCGTGGCCGGCCTGTTCACGGGGCGCATATGAGGTGCTTGATCGGCTGCGAGACGTCCGGCGTGGTCCGCCGTGCGTTCGCCGCGCTGGGACACGACGTTTGGTCTTGCGACCTCCTCGCCGCCGAGGACGGCAGCAATCGCCATATCCGCGATGACATCCGCAACGTGCTAAATGACGGCTGGTATTTCTTGGCCGTCATTCACCCGCCCTGCACCCGGCTTTGCAACAGCGACGTGTGCTGGGTGAAAGGGCCACCACCAGGGCGG
>CAZQMD010000009.1:0-38821 GCA_964594185.1 uncultured Afipia sp.
AAAGCGAGAAGATCGCCGCAGCGCTCAACGAAATCAAATCGGCGTCGCCGCAAGCGGTGATATCGGCGCCTGCAGCATCGAGCGATACCTCGGCGCTTGAAGAACCTCTCGACAAGATCGAACGCGCAACCGCTGCGCTCTCGGCCGCGGCGGCCGCACCGCCTCCACCGCAGCCGCCTCCTGAAGATACGAAGTTGCGCAGGCTCGATGCCCTGATCAATCTCGACAAGGCTGTGCGGCGCGGCTCGCCTTATGTTGCCGAGCTTGCTGCCGCCCGCTCTGTCGCCGGCGACACCGATGTACTCAAGGCGCTCGATCCCTTCGCGCATGCTGGCATTCCCGACAACGATGCACTGAGCAAGGAGCTTCTTGCGCTGTTGCCGCAAGTCACACCGAAGCCGGCACCGCAGCCTGCGCCCTCCGGCATTATCGAACGCCTTCAGCAAAGTTTTGCAAAGCTGGTGCGCATTCAGCGCACCGACGCGCAGGCCAACGGCGCTCCCGGCGTTATTGCGCGCGCGACAGCCGCCGCGCAAAGGGGCGATCTGAGCGAGGCGAAGCGCGAACTGCTGCTGTTGCCACAATCGGACCTTGTCCTGGTGCGGCCGTGGATCGCGAAAGTCGATGGCCGCGACAAGGCGCTGGCGGCCTCCGAGCAGTTCACAATGGACACACTGACCGCGATCTCGAAATCGGCGCGATAGGACATGGCATGATCCGGATTATCCTGTTCCTGTTTCTGGTCGGCGTTGTCGCGCTCGGTGGAGCTGTGATTGCCGATCAGACCGGCGATGTCACGCTGTCGTGGAATGCCTGGCGCATCGATACGTCAGTGCCGGTGCTAGTGCTCGCGTTGCTGATCGTCGTCTGCGCGGCGATGCTGGTCTGGGCCATTATCCGCAGTTTCCTGCGCGCGCCCGAACGGCTGCGAAAACTTCGCCGCGAGCGGCGTCATGCGAAAGGGCGCAACGCCGTCACCCAGGGCCTGATTGCCATCGGCACCGGCGATCACTTCGCCGCGCGCCGTCACGCCGATGTGGCGAAGCGCCTGACGCAGCAGGATCCGCTGGCGATGCTGCTGCAGGCCCAAACGGCGCAACTCCATGGCGACAGTGAAGGCGCGCAGCGCGCATTTCATGCCATGGCGGAACGTAAGGACACGCGGCTGGTCGGCCTGCGCGGACTGTTCGTCGAGGCGCAGCGCCGCGACGATGCTTATTCGGCAGTCGCGCTTGCCGAGGAAGCCTTGAAGACCGCGCCGGCCTCGGCCTGGGCATCCCATGCCGTGCTTGGCTTTCGCTGCAGCAAGGGCGACTGGGATGGCGCGCTGACGATTCTCGAGAACAATCTTGCTGCGGGGCTGATCGATCCCGCGCCCTACAAGCGTCAGCGCGGCGTTCTCCTGACCGCGCGTGCGCTTGATCTCGAAACATCCGATCGCGACAAGTCGCGCGCCAGTGCGATGGAAGCGGTGAAGCTTGCGCCGACGCTGGTCCCTGCCGCGACACTGGCCGCAAAGTTTCTCAGCGAGAACAACCAGACCCGCCGCGCCATGCAGGTGATCGAGGCCGCATGGGTCGCGCAGCCGCATCCCGATCTTGCCGATGCCTATGCGCATGTGCGTCTCGGCGATTCCGCGCTGAACCGATTGAGCCGCGTCGAAAAGCTCGCTGCGAAAGTGCCCGGTCATATCGAGGGCGCGCTGGCGGTGGCACGCGCTGCCATCGATGCCGGAGATTATGCCCGCGCCCGCGAAGCGCTCGTGCCGTTCATCGAGACGCCGACGCAGCGGGTCGCCATTCTGATGGCGGAGCTTGAACGCGCCGAGCATGGCGAGGGCGGAAATGCCCGGAGCTGGATGTTGCGCGCGGTGCGTGCGGCGCTCGATCCGGCATGGACGGCGGATGGATATGTGTCCGAGCGCTGGCGGCCGGTCTCGCCGGTGACCGGGCGTCTCGATGCGTTCCAGTGGCTGACGCCGGTTGCCGCGCTCCCGTCCGAGAAAGCGCCGGTGCTTGATGCCGACATCGCGGACGAGCCGGCGTTGCCCACGCCGCTTGATGTGACACCTGCTGTGACGCTGCCGGCGCCTGTGACATCGCAGGATAATGAACCGGCTCCGGCGCCTGCGCCGGTCATCCCGCCAGCCCCGGCTGCTCCCGCCATCGCACCCGTAACTGCCGACGTCCCGCCGCCGGTGTTTCGCCCACGCCGTGACATCGAGAAGCCGGATGCGCCGCGAATCCCGGCGGTGATCCCAATCGTTCGTGCTCCGGACGATCCCGGCGTCCCGGACGAGGTGATCCATGAGGAATTCGACGATCCAGACCGTCCGGAACCGGCCCAGCAGGGCGGCTGGAAGGGATTTTTGTCCCGTCTTGTCAGTTGATTAGGAACTCGCAGGCATTTTCGTCACGGCCCTGATCCAGCCTGACAAAAACGCCCCGCCATGTTGCAAAGCGGGGCGCTGGCAAGTATCAGGTGCGGATACCGATTTCGCGTTTTCGCCGCCTTAGCTCAGCTGGTAGAGCACCTCATTCGTAATGAGGGGGTCGTAGGTTCGAATCCTATAGGCGGCACCACTCCCCGACTGCCGGACAGCGGCAAGTATCGGAATGTATCCCGTGCCACGCCGCTTGCTTCGTTGCCTCGCGTTCGCTTCGGTGGCCGCCCTGGCCCTGCTGATGGTTATGCCATCCCAGGCCTATCCGGATCGTCCGATCAGGTTCGTGGTCCCTTTTTCCGGCGGGAGCGCAACGGATGCACTCGCCCGCATTCTCGGCGAGGAGATGTCCAGGCGGTTGGGGCAACCCGTCATTGTCGAAAACATCGCGGGGGCGAACGGCGTGCTGGCTGCACAGGCCGTGGCGCGCGCGGCTCCGGATGGGCACACGGTGCTGATCTCGACAAACACCACGCACGCCTCAAATCAAAGCCTGATGAAAAATGTGCCTTATGATGCCGTGACCAGCTTTGAGCCGGTCACCAAGCTCGGCACCATCTCACTTGCGCTCATCACGAGTCGCGCGATCCCAGCGAAGAATCTCGTTGAGCTGATCGGCTACGCCAAGGCGAATCCCGGAAAGCTGACGTTTGGATATGGCTCCGGTTCGTCTCGCATCGCAGGCGAGATGCTGAAATCCATGGCTGGCATCGATGTGCTGCCGGTGCCTTACAAAAGCAATCCGCAAGCGATCACCGATCTGCTTGGCGGACAAATCAGCATGGTCTTTGCCGATATCTCGACAACGCTGCCGCAGGTGAGGGCCGGTGCTGCAAATGGATTGGCTGTGTCGACCGCGAAGCGCAGTTCGCTGGCGCCAGATCTTCCGACCATCGCGGAAGCAGGTTTGCCGGGCTACGATCTTGCGGCATGGTTTGCGGCGTTTGTTCCGGCCAGAACGCCGAAACCGATCATCGACAAGCTGCATCAGGCATTCGTCGCCGCGCTGAATGATCCGCCGGTACAAGAGAAGCTTCTGAAGGCGGGGATTGAGCCAGAGGCGAGTACGCCCGATGAATTGAAGGCATTTGTCGCCAGTGAGATCGGGAAGTGGGCCGCTATCGTCAAGGCCGCCGGAATTCAACCTGAATAGGATCGAACGGAATGCCTGGAACCAATCTTACCCTTTCCGAGCAAGCGCTGGTCGGCGCAGCCATGGCGCTGACATTCGCCGTGTTCTTCATTCTCGGCCTCCAGCTTGGCGGGCATTGGTAGCGCTTGGCGGTTCGGTTCAAAACAAGGGTGGCGGGATCGGGCCGGCTCCCGTAAAATTCGCAGGCAGCATTGCGGTCCTTGGCGAATATTTTGGCCGCACCGCTTATCGAAGGCATCCGATGTCAGTTCTTCGAACGACGCTTCTTCTGGCCGCGCTGACCGCTGCCACGCCCGGCTTTGCGAAAGTCGAGCAGTGCCGCTTCATCACTGCAAAGGCGGAGCGCGAGGCCTGTTACGATCGTCAGGCCAAGGCGCTGGAGGCGAAGAAGGCCGAAGCGGCTGCAAAGCAAAAAGCGAACGTTCCGCCGGAGCGCGTAAGCGCAGATGATGCTGCGCTGTCGCGCCAGCTCAAAAGCATTTGCCGGGGCTGCTGAAGCCTCACAGGCTGACGCCCGTGAGCGAGCAGCCTATGCCAATTACTGCGATAATCTAGCCTGCAATCTTTGAAAAATCCGGCTTCCTGCGTTCTGCGAAGGCGGTCAGTGCCTCGCGGGCTTCGGGGCCTTTGAGCCGTTCCTTGAGAATGGCGCCTTCACGATTGATCTGCGCGGTGATCGAAGCGGTATCGCGCATCAACGCCTTGGTGTGCGACAGCGATCCGGCGGGCTGACTGGCGAGCTTGAGCGCAGCGGTCTGCGCCTTCTTGCGCAGGTCTTCGACAGGAACCACGGCGTTGACGAGGCCGAGCGAGACTGCGGTTTCGCCGCTCATGGGTTCGCCCAGTGCGAACATCTCGTAGGCGCGTGCATAACCGATCCGTGCCTGCAAGAGATGCGTCGAGGCCGCTTCCGGCACCAGCGCGATGTTGACGAACGGGGTGATTAGCCGGGCTGTCGGCGCGACATAAACAAGGTCGCAATGCAGGAGCATTGTGGTGCCAATTCCGACGGCGTTGCCTTGGACGGCTGCAACCAGCGGCTTGGTCGCGATGCCGAGATTCGTAATAAAGCGGGGCGAGTGCGCGACGATGCTGGGATCTTTCGATTGCGCGGCGAAATCGCCCATATCGTTGCCGGCGGTGAAGTGATCGCCGTCGCCCTGAAAGACAACCGCGCGGATTGCAGGGTCTTTTTCGGCGGTTTCCAGCGCGTCCGCGAGAGCGGCATACATTGCGTTGGTGATGGCATTCATCTTGTCCGGGCGCGACAAGGTCAGCGTCAGGACACCGGAATTAAGCTCACTCTTTACGAATTCAGTCATCGCCTTTGTTCCTTCCATCGAAATCAAGAACTGTCTCTTGAAAACTTGGTCTGCAGGCTTGTCAGCCAGCGCGACACGACATCGATTTCCTTGTCGGTAAATCCATCCATCAGCTTGCTGTTGATGGTCTGCGCTCGCGAGACGGCGCGCTTGCGAACCTTTTTTCCTTCGTCGGTCAGATAGACGCGCTGGGCGCGGCCATCTTTCTCGTCACGCTTCCTCTCGATCAGCCCGGCCCGCTCCATCCTGTCGGCAAGGCCGGTCGTCGCGGACGGAACAAGATCGAGCGCGCTCGCGACATCGCCGATCAAGGCGCCGTCGTTGTGCCCGAGATAGAACAGCACCCCGGATTGCGCCGAGGTCAGGCCGTCCTGCGCCAGCATCTCCTGTTCGAGACCGCGCTGAAGCCTGCGGTAACCCACAGTCATCAGGAAAATCAGCCGCCGGTCAGGTTTCATTCGTCCTCCAACATATATTTCACATGCGAAATATCAAGCGATCCGTTGCGCATCGCAGGTATGACAAAGCCCTTATGAGGCATTTTCAGCGCCATTGCGCTTGCAGGTCACTTGTGCCGAAATGGAAGCATTAAAAACAAGCGCGGTCAGACAGCCGTTCCAAGCGGCGTCATGAGCGCGCACCAGGGAGGACGACCATGCGTTTCGTTGCGGCCGCGCTCGCGGCGCTTTGCCTTGTGTTTCATCATCCGTCTCACGGCCATGCGCAAGATGCTTGGCCTTCACGCAATGTCACGATCATCGTTCCGTTCACAGCGGGCGGCACCGCCGACCTGTTCGCGCGGCTCATCGCCAGCCATATGCAGTCCACCTTCGGTCAGCCGTTTGTGGTCGAAAACCGCGGCGGCGCGGGCGGCAATATCGGCGCGGCCGCGGTCGCCAAGGCGCCTAACGACGGTTACACGCTGCTGCTCGGCACGGTCTCGACCCACGCCATCAATCCGACGCTCTATTCCAACCTGAGCTTCGATGCGGCGAAGGATTTCCAGCCGGTGTCGCTGATTGCGCGGCTGCCGAACATGCTGGTGGTGAAAAATGCGATGCCGGTAACTAACGTCGCCGAGTTCGTTGCCTATGCGAAGGCCAATCCCGACAAGCTGAACTATGGCTCGTCCGGTGTCGGCACCTCGATCCATCTGGCCGCGGAACTGTTCAAGATCGCGACCGGCACAAAAATGACCCATGTGCCGTATCGGTCGTCCAACGAGATCATGCAGAACCTGACCGGCGGTCATATCGATCTCGCCTTCGACAACATCACGCTGGCATGGCCGCAGGCGAAGGCCGGGACGGTGCGCGCGCTCGGCGTCACCAGCCCCGAACGCTCACCGACCGCGCCGGACGTGCCGCCAATTGCCGACACCATCAAGGGATTCGACGCCACCTCGTGGCATGGTTTGTTTGCGCCCGCAGGCACGCCGCGCCCCGCCATCGACAAGATGGCGGCGGAACTGAAGCGCATTCTCCAGATGCCGGACACCGTGACCAAACTCACGGAAATTGGCGCGGTGCCATCGCCGATGACGCCGGACCAGTTCACCGCCTTTATCGCGGCGGAACGCGCGAAATGGGCCGAGGTGGTCAAGGCGTCCGGCGCGACAGCGAATTGAGGCAGGACCGAACGAAACTATATTGGTCGTCCAGGCGTTCGCCGGGATGATATGGACTTCGGCTACGTGACGGGATGCCTGGACCGCGCCACAGTTCAGGCCGATGATCTGCCGAACGGAAGGTTACGGATGAGCATTGCGGAAATCATCGATTTTCCCGCCGCGCGCGCGCCGCTTATTCCGCCGCGGCCGCCGATGGCGCCGGACGATCTCTCGGCGCTGGGCCGGCTTGCCCTGATCCGCAGCAATGCCATTGCAAGCTGGGGTCCGCGCGCCTACGAGGAAGACATCGTCAAGGGCCGCTTTTTCAGGCGCAGCAGCTTCATTCTCAACACGCCGGATGCGATCCGGCATGTACTTGTCGAGAACTATGAAAACTACACCCGCACGCCCGCGGCCTTCCGGGTGCTGCGGCCGATCCTCGGGGAAGGACTCTTGCTGGCCGAAGGCAAGGCCTGGAAAAACCAGCGCCGCACGCTGGCGCCCGCATTCGCCCCGCGCGCGATTCCGCTGCTTATCCCGCACATGCTGGCGGCCACCGACGATGCAATCGATGCGCTACGCGTACAAACCGGCGTACCGGTCGATCTGCGCGAAGCCATGCAGCGGCTTGCGCTCGATATTGCCGGGCGCACCATGTTCTCGTTCGAGCTTGAAAAGCACGGCGCGGCATTGCGCGGTTTCGTCAACGACTATGGCGAGCGTCTCGCGCAGCCGCGCTTTCTCGATCTGCTGTTGCCGCCGGGCTGGCCGAGTCCGAGCGATATGTCCCGTGCGCTGTTCCGGCGGCGCTGGACGCGGTTCATGGGCAATCTGATCGCGGAACGCCGCGCCAAGGGGGCGGGCGCAGGCGAGGCTGCACCGCACGACCTGTTCGGCCTGATGGTTGCGGCGCGCGATCCGGAAACGGGCGAGGCTTTCACCGACGAGCAGCTTGGCGATCAGGTCTCCACCATGATCCTTGCAGGCCATGAGACGACGGCGACCGCGCTGTTCTGGTCGCTCTATCTCCTGGCGCTCGATCCTCCGACGCAGGATGAACTGGCAGCGGAAGCGCAAAGCGCGCTCGCGGGCGGAGCGCTCGACGCATCGCGCTTGATCTTCACACGCGCGGTGCTGGACGAGACCATGCGGCTTTATCCGCCAGCCTTCTTGATCGTGCGCGCTGCTGCCGGTCCGGATGCGGTCGCGGGAGCCGACATCGCAAAGAGGGATGTGGTGCTGATCTCGCCATGGCTGCTGCATCGGCATGAAAAGCTTTGGGATCAGCCCAATGCCTTCCGGCCGTCGCGTTTCCTGCCGGGCAATCCGCCGCCGGATCGCTTTGCCTATCTGCCGTTCGGCGTCGGCCCGCGCGTCTGCATCGGCGCGCAGTTCGCTTTGACCGAAGCGACACTGGCGCTGGCGAAGCTGGTTGCGGCCTTCCGGGTAGAGTTGCTCGACCGCGCGCCGGTGACGCCGGTTGGCGTGGTGACCACACAGCCGGATCGTTCGCCGATGTTTCGGATCACGCGGCGCGAGGCCTGATGTTTCGGACATCACCCGCGCCGTATTGCGGCGCGGCGATGCCGGTAAGTCGTTAACACCCCAAGCGGCGTTCTTATTCCAAAGTCTTAGACAGCGTGCGCACAAGCCGCGTCGAAGAGTCGCATTCATCCGATCATTCTTGCCAAATCTCCCCGCAAGCCTTTGTCTTGCCATCAATCAAAAAAGGCCGGTTCGAAAAGAACCTGCTCATCAAGGGGAGAACGCCATGACGAAACGACACAAAGACAAGACGTCCGCCGAAAAAACGTCCAGCCGCCGCAACTTTCTGAAAGTTGCCGCAGCCGGCGCTGCCGCAACCGTCGCAACTCCGGCGCTCGCGCAGAGCGGACCGACCAGCATGCGCTTCCAGAGCACATGGCCGGCCAAGGACATCTTCCACGAATACGCGCAGGACTACGCCAAGAAGGTCAACGACATGACCGGCGGCGATCTCAAGATCGAAGTGCTGCCTGCAGGCGCGGTGGTTCCCGCCTTCCAGCTGCTTGAAGCAGTCTCCAAGGGCACGCTCGACGGCGGCCACGGCGTGCTCGCCTATCATTACGGCAAGCAGAACGCCCTGGCGCTGTGGGGATCGGGCCCCGGTTATGCGATGGACGCCAACATGCTGCTCGCCTGGCACAAGTACGGCGGCGGCAAGCAGCTGCTCGAGAAGCTCTACAATTCGATCGGCGCCAACGTCGTCTCGTTCCCGTATGGACCGATGCCGTCGCAGCCGCTCGGCTGGTTCAAGAAGCCGGTGCAGAAGGCCGATGACCTCAAGGGCGTCAAGTTCCGCAACGTCGGCATCTCGATCAACGTGTTCACCGGCATGGGTGCCGCCGTGAATGCGCTGCCCGGTGGCGAAATCGTCTCCGCGATGGATCGTGGTCTGCTCGACGCCGCCGAATTCAACAACGCTTCGTCGGACCGCGTGCTCGGCTTCCCGGACGTGTCGAAGGTCTGCATGTTGCAGAGCTATCACCAGAACGCCGAACAGTTCGAAATCATGTTCAACAAGGACAAGTACAACGCGCTGCCGGCCAAGATTCGCGCCATCCTCGACAATGCCGCGGAAGCAGCGGGTCAGGACATGGCCTGGAAGGCGATCGACCGTTACTCCAAGGACTACGAAGAGATGCAGTCCAAGGACAAGGTGAAGTTCTACAAGACGCCGGATGCGGTGCTGCAGAAGCAGCTCGAAATCTTCGATCAGGTCGCCGAAAAGAAGTCGGCGGAAAATCCCCTGTTCAAGGAGATCGTGGAATCGCAGATGGCTTTCGCCAAGCGCGCGACCCAGTGGGAACAGGATACGATCACCAACCGGCGCATGGCTTACAACCATTACTTCGGGCCGAACGCCAAGAAGAAGACCTGACGCAATAATCAGCACGAACACGGCATCATCCGGGATGACAATCCCGGATGATGCTTTGTATCGTTTTCGAGATTGCTTCCGACCTTCTTCATGACGGGTGATGGTTTCCCATGAGCGCGCAACGTGTGCTTCACACAATCGATGGCATCAGTACGTGGACCGGCAAGGCCGCTGCGTGGCTGATTGTCGGACTGATGCTTCTTGTCTGCGCTGAGGTGTTCAAGCGCTACATTCTCAACATGCCGACGGCATGGATCTTCGACGCCTCGAACATGATGTACGGCACGCTGTTCATGGTCGCGGGCGCCTACACCCTGGCGCAGAACGGCCATGTGCGCGGCGATTTTCTTTACAGCTCGATGAAACCGCGGCGGCAGGCATCGCTGGATCTGCTGCTTTACATCGTGTTCTTCCTGCCCGGCATCGCGGCGCTGGTTTATGCGGGCTGGGATTACGCTGTGGATTCCTGGCGCATCAACGAGCACTCCAACGTCACGGCCGACGGGCCTCCGGTCTGGCAATTCAAGTTCATGATTCCCTTGGCGGGTGGATTGCTGCTGCTGCAGGGCGCCGCCGAAATCATGCGCTGCGTGATCTGCCTTCGGACCGGCCAATGGCCAAGCCGCCTCAAGGACGTTTCCGAGATCGACGTCGTCGGCGAACAGCTCGCCAACAGCGAATATGTCGATGAAGAGTCGCGCAAGATCGCCATCGAGAAGGCGCAGGATATTGAAGAAAGCGCGCGTCAGCGCGGCATGGGCGGAGACCTGTCGAAATGAGCGATCCCGCACTCGGTCTCCTGATGCTCGGCCTGATCGTGGTCGTCATCATCATGGGTTTCCCCACGGCCTTCACGCTGATGGGTCTCGGCATGTTTTTCGGCATGTTCGCCTATCATCGCGCAGGCGAGTCATGGGCCGACAACCATATCTTCGACCTGATGGTCCAGCGCACCTACGGCGCAATGACCAACGACGTTCTGATTTCCATCCCGCTGTTCGTGCTCATGGGCTACGTGATGGAGCGCGGCGCGCTGGTGGACAAGATGTTCTATTCGATCCAGCTCGCGTTCCGGCGCGTGCCTGCGTCGCTCGCTGTGGCAACGCTGATCGTCTGCACCTTCTGGGGCATTGCGTCCGGACTGGTCGGTGCGGTCGTCGTGCTGATGGGCGTCATCGCCTTCAATCCGATGCTGAAGGCCGGCTACGACGTGAAACTCGCGTCTGGGGTCATCACCGCCGGCGGCACGCTCGGCATTCTGATCCCGCCCTCGGTCATGATCATCGTCTATGCGGCGGTCGCCGGACAGTCGGTGGTGAAGCTGTATGCTGCCGCGATGTTTCCGGGCTTCTTCCTGGCGTTTCTGTATCTGATCTATATCATCGGATGGGCGCTGCTGAATCCGAAGATCGCGCCGAAACTGCCGGAGAGCGAGACGCGCGTTCCGGTCCGGCCATGGATCAGCGAGTTGCAGCAGGCCTATTCGAGCCGGATGCTCCCGACGCTGCTGACGGCTGCCGTGTCGCCCGCGCGGGCCATGGCCATCACGGCAGATGGCGTGCGTGTCAGCTACGGCATGCTGCTCAAGAATCTCGGCTACGTGCTGGTGCCGCTGGTGCTCACGGTGGCGACGCTGTGGGCGGCGTGGTGGTATGTTGTCATCCACCAGCAACCGGATGCGCCTGCGCCGTCGGCTGCGATCAGCCAGCAGCTTGGAGCGTCGTCGTCCACCACGGCTGAGCCTGCGGAAGAAAAACTGCAGGAGCTTGGCGGTGCATCTTCCGATGACCGGAAGAACGAGCCGGAAACCCTGCAGGAAATGGGCAATGCCGAACTGCGCGGGCAGGGCACGGCTGCGCCGGCGGAGGCCGGTCCACCGCAGGCGTTCTACACTTACTTTGCGTTCACTTGCGGAATCTTCGGACTGATCCTGCTTTACTACTACTGGACCATGGGCGCGGAGCAGTTCGAGGTTCTGCGGCTTCTGATCTCGTCGGTGATGCCGCTCGGCATTCTGACTGCCGTGGTGCTGGCGGTGATTCTGCTCGGCATCACGACGGCAACGGAGTCCGCGGCGGTGGGTGCGGCGGGCGCATTCCTGCTTGCATTCCAGGCGCGCACGCTCGACTGGAAGCGCACCAAGGAAGCCGTGTTCCTGACGGCGAAGACCACCTCCATGGTGTGCTGGCTGTTCGTCGGCTCGGCGCTGTTCTCGGCGGTGTTCGCGATCCTCGGCGGGCAGGCGCTGCTTGAGAGCTGGGTGCTGTCGCTGAATCTGACGCCGGTTCAGTTCATGATCCTGTCACAGGCGATCATCTTCGTGCTCGGCTGGCCGCTGGAATGGACCGAGATCATCGTGATCTTCGTGCCGATCTTCCTGCCGATGCTGAAGCACTTCGGCATCGATCCGATCCTGTGGGGCGTGCTGGTGTTCGTGAACCTGCAGGCGGCGTTCCTGTCGCCGCCGGTGGCGATGTCCGCGTTCTATCTGAAGGGCGTCGCGCCATCGCATGTGACGCTGAACCAGATCTTCGGCGGCATGATGCCGTACATGCTGATTGTCATCATCTGCATGGTGCTGATGTATCTGTGGCCCGGCCTGACGCTGTGGCTGCCGAACTATCTTTACGGCGGCTGACGCAAAAACGTGATCGGCCGGTGCTCGTCCCCGGCCGATCCATCGCAGGCATTACTTGGATACCCGGTCAGTCTGCCGTAGACTGGGGCCATGAGCGATTTCAATTCCCTGTACGCGACCCTGAAGCAGACCGCCGATCCTAAGGTGGCGGACGCGATCCAGACGCTGGTCGAGACCGGCTCGGATCATGAGTTGAACCGGATCAACCTGATCGAGTTTGCCGCGCGCACAGGTCTCGGCGAAGAGAAGGTGATTTCGGGATTTCTCCACGCCTCGCAGATCGGCATCTTCGATCTGACCTGGAATGTGCTGTGCCCCGGCTGCAGCGGCGTGCTCGGCGCGCATGACACCCTCAAGCAGTTGCAGCCCGAGGATTATCATTGCGGCCTTTGCGCTGCTGGCTATCAGGCCTCCATCGACGATCAGGTCGAAGTCGCTTTCACCGTCAGCCCGCGCGTGCGCCGGATCGCCGCGCACGATCCGCATACGCTGCCAAGCTGGGATTACTGGCGGCAGATTTTCTGGAGTTCGGGCATCGACATCAACGAGGAATCGTTCCACCGCCTCGTCAATGAGGCGACGCTGGAAGCGGTCGAGCTGGCGCCCGGCGAAAAGGCTGTGCTGTCGCTGCAATTGCCCGCCGAGTTCGTGATCGTGTTCGAGCCGGTGACGCATTCGGCATTGTTTTTGGACGTCAAGGGCGAGCCGACCAAAGAGAAGCAGAATGCGGCGCTGACATTCGACGGCGTGCATGCGCCGACCGGCACTGTTGAGATGCGGCCCGGCCCGTTGCGGCTGACGCTGGAGAACCAGTCCAAAAATCGCGTGCTGCCGTCGGTGTGGATTGCGGGCGACGCGCTTCACGATCTGCTGGGCAAGCGCAAGCCGATCGTCACCGCGAAGCGAATACTGGCAAACCAGACCTTCCGCGATCTCTACAAGGCCGACAATCTCAACATCGATCAGCGACTCAAGATCACGTCGCTGACGTTTCTGTTCACTGACCTCAAGGGATCGACCGCGCTTTACGAGCGCGTCGGCGATCTGGCCGCCTTCGATCTGGTGCGCGCGCATTTTCGCGCGCTGCTGGAGATCATTGCGTCGGAAGCGGGCGCGGTGGTCAAGACCATCGGCGATGCGGTGATGGCGACGTTCGTGCGGCCCGAGCAGGCGGTCGCCGCCGGCATTCGCATGCGCGAGGCGATGGATGAACTGAACGACCAGCGCGGCACCAAGGACCTGCTGGTCAAGATCGGGATTCACGAAGGCGCCTGTCTGGCGGTGATGCTGAACGACCGGCAGGACTATTTCGGCCAGACCGTCAATATTGCGGCGCGGGTCCAGGGCCAGGCCACGGAGCGGGCCATCAATGCCACCGGGCCGGTGGTCAAATCGCCCGCTGTCATGGAATTGTTGCACAAGGCCGGGCTGACGCCGGCGGAGCGGACCGTCGAGTTGCGCGGAATTTCCGACAGTGTGGTGATTTACGAAATTCCCTGACCGGGCCAAATTCGCCGCGAAGGCGGCGGCTTTCGCGCTGCGAAGCGAAATGGAGGGGCCGGAACCCGCCCAAGATTGCCAGAGTTTCATTTTCAGGCCATAGAACCCGACGATTTTGTGCCTTAGACTTTTGTCTGGGCGATCCCTGAAAGCCATGTCCGCTTTTTCGGTAGTCGTGCCTTTGGTCAGGTTCTGGTTTGATTGCAGAGATTGATGCTCGATAGATTGCGCCACTTTATCGCCGACGTTGTTTCCCCTGCCGGGGCCGAGACTCGTACTTTCGCCGATGGCGATTATCGGCTTGCGGCCGCCGCGTTGCTGATCCACGTGATCTCCCTCGACGGAGAGCCGTCCGAGGCCGAAAAGCGCAAGCTGCACGCGCTGCTCGAATATCGGTTCGATCTCGATCCGGGGACCGCTGCTAAGCTGATCGCGGACGCAACGCTGGTGGAAGGCGAAGCTGTCGATCTTTATCACTTCACCAGTGTGATCATGCGCTCGGTCAATGAAGAGGGGCGGCTGCGCATCATTGAAATGATGTGGGAACTGGTGTTCGCGGACGGCCATGTCACCGAATTCGAGGACAACGTTGTCTGGCGCGCTGCCGATCTGCTTGGCATTTCCGCGCGTGACCGGCTCAATCTCAAGCATCGTGTCGCCGAAGGACGGCTTGCGTCCGATACGACAACATAGCGCATTACCTTTTGTGAATTTTTCTGCTCGCTTCTTTCCCGCCAAAACTCGAAACGACTACATGTACCCATGACCAAACGTGTCACGCTGATCACGGGCGCCTCTTCGGGCATCGGCGCCGAGCTGGCGCGCATTTTCGCATTGAACGGTGCGAACACGGTGCTGGTGGCGCGCCGCGAAGATCGTCTGCGCCAACTCGCCGACGAGATCGCTGCTGCCGGACATCCGCGCCCCGAAATTCTCGCCTGCGATCTTTGCGCGCCGGACATCTGCGGGCGGATCACATCGGCGCTGAAGGCGATGGATGCCGAAGTCGAAACCGTGGTCAACAATGCGGGCTACGGCCTGTTCGGTGAAGCCATCGAACTCGATCGCGCCCAGCAGCTGGCGATGGTCGATCTGAACGTGCGCGTGCTGACCGATCTGACCCTGCGTTTCGCCGACAGCATCATCCGCAATCGCGGCGGCATTCTCAACGTTGCCTCGGTCCCCCCGTTCCTCCCCCGGCCCCGGCCGGCGGGTTACTACGCCACCAAGGCCTATGTACTGTCATTCACCGAGGCGATGCGCGGCGAACTGGGGCCGAAAGGCGTGCGGGTCACGGCGCTCTGTCCGGGTACGGTGCCGACCGAGTTTCAGGGCGTGGCCGGCTTCAAGCCGGGGCTCGATTCGGCGGTTCTCAACCTGTCGGCTGCTGCGGTGGCGCGGGCTGGTTATCGCGGCCTCATGTCCAACAAGCGGCTGGTGCTGCCGGGTGTGGGCGTGCGGATGATCCCGTTCATGCTGCGTTTCGCACCGCGTAGCCTGGTGCTGGCCTCGGTCGCGCGGGTGCAGCAAAAGCGCTAGGGGCACGGCCCCGAAAAGTAGGCACCGGCTTTCGGGCTGGGCCATGCCCGCGAACGAAATCCTCGCCTGCGCAGGTCACCTCCGCGCAATTCCGCCTCGACGGCTCGGCCGCAACACAATATTTTCAACTTCGGCGTTCAATGGAGACGTTTATCCTCTGCCGGGGACGGAAGAAGACGAATCGATGCTGCGGCCTGACGGTAATCAGAGTGGCGACTTTGGCCTTGAGACCCTTGGTCCAACGGTCCCGGCGACTGCCAGCTTTGGCCTGACAGCGTGCGGCCGGTTTACCGCGCTTCCGGTGCTGATCATTCTCCATGGGCCGATGTCGACGCCGGGCCGGGTCGGCAATGCGCTCCGCGCCATGGGCCATCCGCTCGATGTCCGCCGCCCGGTGTTCGGCGATCCGTTGCCCGAGACGCTCGACAACTATGCCGGGGCGATCATCTTTGGCGGCCCGATGAGCGCCAACGACAACAACGACTTCATCCGGCGGGAAATCGACTGGCTTGCCGTGCCGCTGAAAGAACAGCGGCCGTTTCTCGGGATTTGTCTCGGCGCGCAACTGCTCGCCAAGCATCTCGGCGCGAAGGTCGCGCCGCATCCGGAAGGCCGCGCCGAAGTCGGTTACTATCCGATCCGCCCCACGGACGCCGGACGCAGGCTCTGCTCGCACTGGCCCGATCATGTCTATCAGTGGCACCGCGAAGGGTTTGAGCTTCCTGCAGGCACCGAGCAACTCGCCGAGGGCGACGACTTTCCGGTGCAGGCGTTTCGCACCGGGCGGTGTTTCGGCATCCAGTTCCACCCCGATGTGACCCACGCGATGCTGCATCGCTGGACCACGCGCGGGCATGAACGCATGTCGATGCCTGGCGCGCGCAACCGCGCCGAACATTTCACCGGACGCATGGTCCACGATCTTGCGGAGCGGGCCTGGCTGACCGCGTTCCTCGATGGCTGGCTGCATCGGCCGCCTGCAGGCGACCACAAACTGATCGCGGCGGAGTGATTGTCTATTCCTTCGCCGTCGTCACGATCTTGATCTCCGATGTTAGCGTGCGGTGAACCGGACACTTGTCCGCGATCTCCATCAGCTTTTTGCGCTGCTCGGCGTCCAGATTGCCGTCCATGGTGATGACGCGGTCGATCTTGCTGATCATGCCTTCCTTGGTCTCGCACTCCTCGCAGTCCTTTGCGTAGATGCGGCCGTGCTTGAGCGCCACGGTGACGCGATCGAGCGGCATCGACTTGCGATCCGCATAAAGCCGCATGGTCATGGATGTGCAGGCACCAAGCCCTGCGAGCAGGAAATCATAGGGGCTGGGGCCGCTATCGTGGCCGCCTACCGAGACAGGCTCATCGGCGATCATGCGATGCCTGCCGACGGAGATTGTCTGCTGCAGATGGCTGGCGCGGGTCTCCTGCACCACGACACCGTCGGGCATTTCCGGGATGGTATCTGCTTCGGCAGCGGGTGCATCGAGATAGCGCATCGCCCAGGCCGCAATCATGTCGGCGACATAGACGGCATCCTGCTTCTGCGTCAGCAAATGATCCGCGCCAGTGAGCGAGATAAAGCTCTTGGGATGTTTTGCGGCGACGAACAGGCGCGTTGCGTTGTCGATGCCGACGGTGTTGTCGGTGGGCGAGTGAAACAGCAGCAGCGGCCTGTGAAGTTTCGCGACGGTTTCCGTCAGCCGGTGCTCGGCGATGTCGTCGAGAAATTCGCGCTTGATGCGGAATGGCCGGCCCGCCAGCGACACTTCGAGTTCACCCTTCTCGCGGATCTCCGGAATCTGCTCCTTGAACCAGTGCGTCACATGCGAGGGGTCCGAGGGTGCGGCGACGGTGGCGACGCACTTGGCCTCGGGGATCATCGACGTCGCGGCCAGAATCGCTGCGCCGCCAAGGCTGTGACCGATCAGGATCGACGGCGCGCGCCGCGTCTTGCGCAGGTGATCCGCCGCCAGCACCAGGTCGCCGATGTTCGATGAAAATGTCGTGTTGGCGAATTCGCCTTCGCTGGCGCCAATGCCGGTGAAATCAAATCGGAGTGTGGCGATGCCGTGTTTCGCCAGTCCTTCGGCGATCCGCTTGGCCGCCAGCACATTCTGGCCGCAGGTGAAGCAATGCGCGAACAGGGCGTAGGCGACCGGCGCGCCATCCGGCAGATCCAGCGACGCCGCCAGCAACTGTCCATCCGAACCCGGAAACTGGAATTTTTCGGTCGTCATGGCGGGCCTCCGGTCATGTCAATGCGCAGCACGATTGATGCTGTCATCCAGCGTAGCCGAGGCGCGCGCTTGCAGCCAATTATGTGTGAGTGATGAAGCCCGGCTTCGCCGCCCTTTGGGCTACGCCGCGGCAGCCTTGCAGGCTTCGCTTCCGAGAGTTCTGGGCGTGGCTTGCCAAGCCGAAGCAGGAGAAGCCAGCGAAGGGCTGGTGGAGCCAGGCGGGATCGAACCGCCGACCTCGTCATTGCGAACGACGCGCTCTCCCAGCTGAGCTATGGCCCCTTGATCAGCCTGCCAAATTGCGGCGGCGGATGAAGTGGAGGCCATTTACAGTCCCGATCATGGCCAAGTCAAGAACGGCCAAATCAATGTTTTCGGAGCTTGTTTTACGGCCCGCCGACACCTCTCCGGGGCGTTCCGGAGCCGATCCGGACCGGAAACCTCCCTTGTTTGCGCCGCCGCGAAACGGTATGGAGGCGGACATCCACGGAAGCGAGCGAAGGACACTAGCCAGCCATGCGCGCCATTCTCGACATCATCAACGTCGTCCTCGATCTGTATGTCTGGCTGCTGATCGCCTCGGCGATCCTGTCCTGGCTGATCGCCTTCAACGTCGTGAACACCCGCAACCAGTTCGTCGCCGCGGTGGCCGAGTTCCTCTACAAGATCACCGAGCCTGTGCTCCGGCCGATCAGAAACATCATGCCGAATTTCGGCGGCCTCGATATCTCGCCGATCATCGTGATCCTGATCATCATGTTCATCCAGCGCGTGATTGCCTACTACATCTATCCGAACGTGATCTGATCGCACGAGGGCTACTGGTTCCTTGACTGTTGCATGACTCTTCCCTGGCGCTTTTCCGTTTCGGGCATCAGCGTCGCGTTGCGCGTCACACCGCGCGGAGGAATGGATGCGATCGACGGCATTGAAACGCTGGCCAATGGCCGCGGCGTTGTAAAAGTCCGGGTCCGTGCCATCGCCGAAGGTGGCGAAGCCAATCGCGCGGTGACCGAATTGCTCGCCAAGGCGCTTCATGTGCCGAAAAGCCGTGTGCGGGTGCTGTCCGGCGTCACCTCGCGGCTCAAGCAGGTGGCGGTGGATGGCGATCCGAAACAACTGGGCGATGCCTTGGCAGCGCTGACCAACATCTCCTGACGAAAGACTTCTGATGACGGCCAAAATCATCGATGGAAAAATCATTGCCGCCGATCTGCGCGCGCGGGTTGCGGATGAAGTGGCGCGCCTGAAGCGCGATCATGGACTGACACCGGGTCTTGCGGTGGTGCTGGTGGGTAACGATCCCGCCTCCGAAGTCTACGTGCGCAACAAGGCCAAGCAGACCGAAGCCGCGGGCATGGCGTCGTTCGAGCACAAGCTCGCGGCGGATACGCCGCAGGCGGATTTGCTGGCGCTGATCGCAAAGCTCAATGCCGATCCCGCCGTGCACGGCATTCTGGTGCAGCTGCCGCTGCCGAAAGGTCTCGATACGCAGGCCGTCATCAACGCGATCGATCCGGCCAAGGACGTCGATGGGCTGCATCCGATCAACGCCGGGCGGCTCGCGACCGGTCTCACCGCGCTCACGCCGTACACGCCGCTCGGCTGTATCATTCTCGCCAAGACGGTTCATGCCTCGCTCGAAGGCCTCAACGCAGTCATCATCGGCCGTTCGAATCTGGTGGGCCGTCCACTGGTGCAACTATTGCTCAACGAGAACGCCACGGTGACCATCGCGCATTCGCGCACGCGCGATCTTGCCGGCATCTGCAAGCAGGCCGATCTTCTGCTCGCCGCAGTCGGCAAGCCCGAGATGGTGAAAGCAAGCTGGATCAAGCCCGGCGCAACGGTGATCGATGTCGGCATCAATCGTGTGTCAGGGGCAGATGGCAAGAGCAGGCTGATTGGCGATGTGGCCTATCAGGAAGCTTCGCAGGTTGCGGGCGCGATCACGCCGGTGCCGGGCGGTGTCGGTCCGATGACGATTGCCTGCCTGCTGGTCAACACCGTGCGTGCCGCCTGCGCGATCAAGGGGCTCAAGGCGCCGAGTGTGTAAGCAAGTTCGCCGTTAAGCGCGAAAGGCTGCTTGAGTCACCACCACATGCAGATGCGCCAGCCAAGGCGATCCTTGGTGCGCCAGCCGCGATACGGAATATGGTAGCCGTGATTGGCCTTGGCGCATTGGCCCGCTTTTGAGTGAGGCTCGCGCGGCATTCCGCTCATGGAGTTCAGTGCAAAAACAGGTCCGGCGCTCAGACCGGTGATGACGACGGCAGCGACAATCGCTCGCAGGTGAGTCTTCACGGTGTATCCCCCGGCTTGGATGGGAATGCGAAGCAACTCTTTGGCGGTATCAGGATAAGACTACCCCAAATCCTTTCGGCGTCAACACGCGCCGAAGGCCCCTCGCCAAATATTCCGTCGCCGGGCTATGGGCTCGCCACGTTCTGCACCAGCCGCCGGTAGAACCGGATCATGTCGGCATAGTTCGCAACGCTCAGCCGCTCGTTGGTGCCGTGAAACCGCTTCAGGTCTTCCGCGGTGGCGCGCACCGGCGAAAAGCGGAAGATGTTGTCGGTGACGTCGAGATAATTGCGCGAGTCGGTTGCGGCGACCATCAGGCCCGGCACCACCAGAACATCGGGAAAGATCTCGCGAATGGTGCGGTTCACCGCCTGATAACTCGGCGTTGAGGTGGAGGTGCGCGGCGGCGGATTGGTATTGCCGGGCAGCGGGGTCACCTTGATGCGGTCGTCTGCGATGACGGACGTGACGCGCGCAATCACGCTCTCTTCTGTCTCGCCCGGCAGCAGACGGAAATTCACCGTGGCTTCGGCGCGGCCGGGCAACACGTTCTCCTTGTTGCCCGCGTTGAAAATCGTCAGCGCCGTGGTGGTGCGGATCGCAGCCGCGGTCTGCGCGGTCTTCTCTAACTGCGCGCGCACCAGCGGCTCCAGCAGCCAGAGATTGGACAATGCGAGGCGGCTGCCGAAATCCATTTCCGGCGCGGCGGTTTCCAGCGTCTCGCGCATCACGCCGCTGACGGAAGCCGGAAATGGTTTGCTCTCCAGCCGCGCCAGCGCCGCGCTTAGCTTGCCGATGGCGGTGTCGGGCGGCGGCAGCGACGAATGGCCGGGCGTTGCTGTCGCCGACAGGATGAGCGTGACATAGCCTTTCTCAGCGACGCCGATCAGCGCCACCGGCTTGTCGACGCCCTTGAGAATGCCGTCGGTGATCAGCAGCCCTTCATCGAACACGAAGTCGAGCCGCAGGCCGCGCGATTGCAGCAGCTTCGAGATCGCGGTCGCGCCGCGTTTGCCGGAGACTTCCTCGTCATGCCCGAAGGCCAGATAAATCGTTCGCTTGGGACGAAAGCCTTCCTTGGCAAGCTGTTCTACCGCTTCGAGCATCGAGAACAGGTTGCCCTTGTCGTCCCACGAGCCGCGGCCCCAGATGTAGCCGTCTTTCACTTCGCCGCTGAACGGCGGCACCTGCCAGTCGCCCTCGGTGCCGGGCGCAATCGGCACCACGTCCTGATGCGCCAGGAGCGCGATCGGTTGCGCCTTTGGATCGCTGCCTTCCCATGTGTAGAGCAGGCTGTAATTGGCGACGACTTCGCGTTTCGCTGCGGCGTGGAAGGCCGGAAAGCTTTTGGCGATCAGATCGTGCAGCGCGCGGAAAGCGTCCGCGCTTTGATCGGCATCGGTGGCGCTGGCGATGGTCTGCAGCTTGACGGCCTCGGCGAGCCGCTGCGCCGCTGCACTCTCATCGACCGTGACCGGCGCAACTGGCGCAACCGCGATCTGCCGCGATGGCTTGCGCCACGCATTCGCCGCGAGCACGGCGACGAGAACGACAACCGCCGCGGTCAGAAGCAGGATGATATTGCGGAGGATTCTGAAAGTGCGGCGCATTGATCGAATCCTTCCGCTGTTGCGCGGTTACTTCTTTTTCGCGCGCTCGACGCCTTCGAGGATCAGCTTGCGCGCTTCCTCTGCGCTGCCCCAGCGCAGCACCTTCACCCATTTTTTGGGTTCGAGGTCCTTGTAGTGCTCGAAGAAATGCTGGATCTGCTGCAGCGTGATCTCGGGAAGATCGCTGTAGTTGGTCACCTTGTCGTAGCGCTGCGTCAGCTTCGACGACGGCACTGCGATGATCTTCTCGTCACCGCCGGCTTCGTCTTCCATGAACAGCACGCCGACCGGGCGCACCGCCATCACGGCACCCGGCACGATGGCGCGGGTGTTGGCGACCAGCACGTCGCATGGATCGCCGTCATCGGAGAGGGTGTGCGGAATGAAGCCGTAGTTTCCCGGATAGCGCATCGCCGTGTAGAGGAAGCGATCGACCACCAGCGTGCCGGCGTCCTTGTCCATCTCGTACTTGATCGGCTCGCCGCCGACCGGCACTTCGATGATGACATTCACTTCGTGGGGTGGATTTTTTCCGAGGGAGATCGCGTCGATACGCATGACAGGCCTTGTGTTGGGTTCGGTCGAATTCAGGCTCGTGTCCCGTATCCGACGTTCGCTTCACTCCGCCGCGCCTTCCGAGCGAACGTCGGATACGAACGGACACGAGCAAAATATAATTTCAGTGATCCTTTGGTTCTGACATTCGTAAATGTGCCCGCGAAAGGTACGATACGAATGTCAGAACCGGATCACTGGTTAGCGAATCGAACGCGAGGCTGGAAGCCCGAAAAGGCTAGTCAAAAGGATAACGACGGAGAAAACGCGTTGGCTTCGGGCCGTTTCGGCCCGAATTACGCCGTCCAGGCGAAGGCGACCTTGTCGGGCGACTTGCCGCCGAACCGTTCCGGCGAACGTGCGACCATCCGGCCGCCGAGGGTCCGGTAGAATTCGACCGCAGGCTCGTTGTCCGACAGCGCCCAGATCACCATGCTCTTGAGCCCGCTCTGGCCAAGATCGCGCTTGGCGGCGGTGAACAGGCGGCGGCCGAAGCCCAGGCCCCGAAATTCGGGGCGCAGATAGAGCTCGTAGATTTCGCCTTCGAAATGCAGGCTGCGGGCGCGGTTGCGGCCGTAATTGGCATAGCCGGCAATCTTGTCGCCGAAACACAAGACGCTGACGCGGCTGCCTTTTCGGATCGCCGAGTCCCACCACTGCGGGCCGCGGCGGTTGATCAGCTTTTCGAGTTCGGCACCGGGGATGATTCCCTGATAGGCGGCGCGCCAGGCTTCGTCATGCGTGGCAGCAACTGCTGACGCATCGGAAGCCTTGGCTGGACGAACTTCGATAAGGATCGTGCTCATGATGCGATCAAAGCAACTCGCGGCCCCGCCTTCAAGGTCCATCGTTAATTATCGGTTAATATGTGGGGTTTTTGCATCAGGTGAACAATGACCTGTGCCGAAAGAGGACAGTTGTGCGCCGCATGGCGCTTGGCTTGGCGGCGCGACGCAGGCAATGATCGGCGCATATGACAAAAAACGCATTGCTCAGGGTTGCAGCCCTCCTTCTTGCAGGTGGTCTTCTGTCGCAGACACCCGTTTGGGGCGAGAATCGGTTCGGGCCGCAGGGGGGTGAGTCGGGGCCCAACCGCCGTCAGGACTGGCTGGTACCGACGCAAGACCAGATCACACCTTCGCGAGCGGTGCTGTTTCGCCCGCCGGGCAAAGGCCCGTTCCGCATCGCGGTGATCGCCCATGCCTCGACCCAGAATCGGCTGGCGCGGGCGCAGATGCCGCAGCCGGAGTACCCGGCGCTTACCGCCGCGCTGGTCGCCAAAGGATTCGCGGTGCTCATTCCGCAGCGGCTCGGCCATGGCAAGACTGGCGGCCCTTACCTTGAAGACCAGGAAGGCTGCGACAACGCTGAATATGCGATGTCGGCGCGCACCACAGCCGAAGAGATCGCGATCGCGCTGGCGTTCATTCGCGCGCAGTCGTTCGCGCGCAAGGATGCGTCCGTCATCGTCGGTCATTCAGCGGGTGGGTGGGGCGCTCTTGCGCTGACCGATCGCATCCCGAAAGATATTTCCGCCATCGGTGTGTTTGCGCCGGGGCGCGGCGGCCGCAAGGATGATCGCGCGAACAGCATCTGCGCGCCCGATAGACTCATCGCCGCTGCAAAGGAATTCGGTGAGGATGCGCGCGTGCCGGTGACATGGCTGGTGGCAGAGAACGATTCGTATTTCCCGCCGGATTTTTCAAAGAGCATGGCCGACGCGTTTATTGAAGCCGGCGATGGCAAGGTGGATTTTCAGGTGCTGCCTTCCTTCGGCAAGGAGGGTCACTGGCTGGCGGAAGCGGGGGATGACGCGACACTTGCGCCGCTCATCGCAACTGCAGTGGGGCAGAATGCGCAGGCGCCGGTGGCGCAGGGCGCGAGCGCGAAGAAGAAGCAGTGATCGACGGGGCTGATTAACTCGCGTATTGAGTATTACTTTCTGCATGAAGTTTGTTGGGGCCGATCTGGTCGATAGTTCATGGCAAAAGCAGTTTTTACCACCAAGGTAACGCCAAGTTATGATGATCTACCGGAGGTCCGGTATCATTTTCCGAAGACATACCTCAACTATGCTACACAAGCAGTCGGCGATCATGTTGTTTATTACGAGCCACGACGATCAAGCGCAGATCTGTCAAGCTTTGGCGGGCGCCAATCGTACTTCGGCGTCGCACGCGTCAAATCAATTGTTGAGGATGAAAAGCAGCCAGATCACTACTATGCGATGGTGGGAGACTATTTAGATTTCGACAGGCCGGTGCCGTTTTCCGAAAGCTCAGTCTATTATGAAAGCGCTTTACAAAAGGCAGATGGCAGCACCAATAAAGGGGCATTTGGACGCGCGGTACGTCTCGTCCCCGACGAAGAGTTTGATCGCATTCTGAAAGCGGGCTTCGCGCCAATATTAGCAGAGCAAACAGTTGCTTCGGAAAATCTCGCACAAGGGTTCTCCGAGCCACCCGCGCCCTTTGTTAGGCCGATAGCTGAAATGACCGTCTCCCGTCCATTTCGAGAGAGATCATTTATGCACAATGTCCGTGCGGCTTATGCAAATCGTTGTGCGATCACAGGTCTGCGATTGATAAACGGAGGCGGTCGACCTGAAGTTCAGGCCGCTCACATCCAGCCGGTCGCATCGAATGGACCAGACTCCGTAAGGAACGGATTGGCTTTGTCCGGCACGGTTCATTGGATGTTTGACAGAGGATTAGTATCGATTGGTGACGACTATCGTATTCTCATTGCTAAAAACCATGTTCCAGACGATGCGCTGCGACTGATAAATCGAGATCGCACGCTAAATCTTCCGAAGGATCAAACCCTGCACCCAAATACGCATTATTTGAAATTTCACCGAGATAACATCTTCAAAGGCACGTAGATTTCATTCGCATTTCATTTTGCGTCGAGATCGTATTTGGTTCCAAACCATTCTACGAATTCGCTGGGCGTTTCGTTAGATATCCAGTGACGAGTTAATCGCTCATCATCGATGCCGACATCGACGATTGTTATACAATAAGTCTTTTGAAAACGCTGATCGACATCGCTGCGCCAATCCTTGAACGATGAGGGCAGTTCATTCAGTTTCATGGCGGCCTCCTATCGTTAGCGATCAACGTTCATCGCAAGACAAAATTGTAGACCCTGTCAAATATTCAGGTTCTCCATCGCCTCTCTCGCAGCCCGCACGCCGCTTTTCTGCGCGCCGTGGGCGGTGGTGAAGAAGTCCGGCGACGTCGCCTCGCCCGCGAAAAAGATGCGCCCATCGACGGGTGCCGCGAGCACGGCACGCTTGTCTGCGTGCCCCGGCAGAGCATGTGAGTACGAGCCGCGCGCAAAGGGATCTAGCGACCAGCGTGATGCGCCGAGCGGTGTCAGCTTGCTGCGATAATTTGAGCCGAGCAGGCCGGTGATTTCATCGATGGCCGCCGCCGCCATCGCGCCTTCGCCTGCATTCTCCAGTTCGCGGGCATAGCGCCCGCCGAAAAATCCCTCGATGCAATTGCGGCCGAACGGACGCAGATGATAGGTGCCCATGGCTGTCCGCATGGTGGCGGCGCGCAGGTTGCCGTCCTGCGGCAGATCATGATCGCCGTCGAGCGCCAGCATCACCTTGTCGTCGGCGCCGAGCGGCAGGCTCAAAGCTGCATTCACCTTCTCCGGCAGGGCGGGAAGAAAGCGGATCGCCTCCGCCGCGATCAGGTCGGTCGGCGTGCAGACGATCACCTTATCCGCGCTCAGCGTGCCCCGTGAGGTTTCGAGTCTGATCCGCGGCCCGGAATGATCGATCAGCGTGACGTTGCAATTCAGTGCGACGTTGCATGGCGCACCGTAGGCAGCGACCAGCGCGCCATAGCCGCGCGGCAGCCGCCAATTGACCTCGGTGTCTTCATAGGCCTCGAAATCCTTCACCGAGACCTGATCGAGTTCGCAACCGTTGATATAGGTCGAGATCGCGTCAATCATCGGATTCCAGCGGTTGCCGGGTTCGAGACAGGCGGACGCAACGCGGTCCTGCGGCGCCTTTGCGGCAGCTTCGGTGCGGGCGAAAAATGCATCGAGCGCTGCAAAGAATTCGTCCCGCTCCGGTTTCGGAAAGACCTCCTTGTAACTGCGCTGCCGCCACGGCGGCATGGCCCGGTCAATCTCGAAGCCGAGCTGTTCGGCAATGGCGACGAACGGATTCTCGTCGGCGGAATGCAGCCAGCCGCAGCCAAGATCGAACGGGATGCCGTCGCCGACAATCACCGTATGCGCGCGGCCGCCGATCCGGTCGCGCGCTTCAAGAATAAGGGATGTAAGTCCGGAATTCTCCAGCGTGCGCGCGGCAGCGAGGCCGGCCGCGCCCGCACCGATGATTGCAACGTCAATATCGGAAGGAAAGGTCATGAGTGCGCGCAATCAAACGTTTCAAGGAAGATCTGTATTTGAACATCGCTGAATTCAACCCTTGGCGGTCTCGCGCATCACATCTGCCCATGCACGGAAGGCGCGATCGCCGCCGCGTTCAAAGGCACGCGTCATGACGCGGCGCTCACGCTCCGATGCCTGATCTTCCACTTTCCGTCCAGCCGCAGTGAGACGCAATATTTTGAAACGATGCATCGTGGGGTGTGAAGCCGTTGTGACATAGCCCTTGTCAATGAGCATTGTCATCGGGCGGTGCAGGGCCTGTTTCGAAATGTCGAGAATGGACAGAAGGTCGGAGATCGTCAGGTCGTTGCCGCGTGCGATCGAATAGAGGATGCGATGATGCACCCGGGTCAATCCGAGGGTGGCAAGATAGCGGTCCGCCTCGCGCGTCATTCCCCGCCAGCCGAAATACATCAGCTCAAGCGCCTCATCCATCGGATGCAGTTTCTTCAGGTCAATACTATTGACCTCAGAATTGGCCGGTGTCAGTGTGGGAGCAGTTTTGGAGGGCATGGTCATGAACCGGAGCGAGGCGGCGTCATATGCCGCAGCATGGGCGGAGAACTGGAACCGCGTCAACATCGACGCGGTTGCGGATGGATTTGCGGAAGATGGCGAGATGCGCAGCCCGCATGCCGTCAAGATCGTGGGCGATGCGACGGTTCGCGGGCGGGAGGCGATCCGGGCCTATTGGCGCGCGCTGTATGGCCATGTCACGAATCCTCGGTTGTTGCTGGAAGATATCGCTTTCGATGAATTCACCCAACGGCTGATTGTGTGGTGGCGGGCGGATCTGCCGTCGGGCTGTTGTCGTGCCAGCGAGATGATGCAGTTCAACGCCGCCGGCGAGATCGTGCTCAGCGAGGCATATTATGGCGCCGCATGAAGGGTGTCTGATCACAAGATGGAAAGAGTGTCATGCGCGTTGATACGATCCTGCTGATTGCCAATGCCCTGTGGTTCTGCGCTGCCTTCGTGCAGTTCAGTCTTGCTCAGGCCAATACGGTCAAGATTCTGGTGCCGCGCGAGGAGCGCAACAATCCGATCGCGCCGACGCTGGGCGCCAGTGTCGCGTTCCTGGGCGGGATGAACCTGCCGATCGGTCTGTTATGCGCGTATCTGCTTGCGCGGCCGGACTGGTTCGCCGCACCGGGTACCGCGACTGCGCTGTTTCTCTTCTTCGCGGGCTGTCATCTGAGCCAGACCGCATTCAACATCCCGGTGCTGTTGCGGGGCGGCCGTGTCGGTGTTGCTTACTGGCCCGTGCTCAAGGGGCCGATGCTAAGGATTTTCGTGATCGATACGGTGCTCGGACTCGGCAATCTCGGTTACGCGGCGGTCGCTGGCTGATCCCCGCGCACAAAAGAAAATGCCCGGCACAAGGCCGGGCATTTTGCTTGAATCATTTTGCTTGAATGTTGACGCGCCTCAGCTCGCCAGTGCTTCCTTGCTCTTCTCGGCGCGCTTGCGCTCGTTCGGATCGAGGTGGCGCTTGCGCAGGCGGATCGACTTCGGCGTGATTTCGACCAGCTCGTCGTCCTCGATATAGGACAACGCCTTTTCCAGCGTCATGCGGATCGGCGGCGTCAGGCGCACCGCTTCGTCCTTCGAGGTGGTGCGGATGTTGGTGAGCTGCTTGCCCTTGAGCACGTTGATCTCGAGATCGTTCTCGCGGGTGTGCTCGCCGACGATCATGCCGCGATAGACCTTCCAGCCCGGCTCGATCATCATCGGGCCGCGATCTTCCAGCTTGAACATGGCGTAGGCAACCGCCTCGCCCTGTTCGTTGGAGATGAGCACGCCGTTGCGGCGGCCCTGGATTTCGCCCTTGTACGGCAGATAGTCGTGGAACAGGCGGTTCATGATCGCCGTGCCGCGCGTGTCGGTCATCAGTTCGCCCTGATAGCCGATCAGGCCGCGGGTCGGCGCGTAGAACACCAGGCGCAGACGATTGCCGCCGGACGGGCGCATCTCGATCATCTCGGCCTTGCGCTCGCTCATCTTCTGCACGACCACGCCGGAGAATTCCTCATCGACGTCGACCACGACTTCCTCGATCGGTTCGAGGATCTTGCCGTTTTCGTCCTTGGTGAAGACGACGCGCGGGCGCGACACGGACAGTTCAAAACCTTCGCGGCGCATGTTCTCGATCAGGATCGCGAGCTGCAATTCGCCGCGGCCCGAGACTTCCATCGAGTCCTTGTCGGAGGCTTCGACCACGCGCAGCGCGACATTGCCTTCGGCTTCGCGCATCAGGCGGTCGCGAATGAGACGGCTGGTCACCTTGTCGCCTTCGGTCCCGGCGAGCGGCGAGTTGTTGACGATGAAAGACATCGACACGGTCGGCGGATCGATCGGCTGTGCCTGCAGCGGTGTGTCCACCGACGGATCGCAGAACGTGTCGGCGACGGTGCCCTTGGTCAGGCCCGCGATGGCGACGATGTCGCCGGCTTCGGCGATTTCGACCGGCTGGCGCTCAAGGCCGCGGAACGCGAGAATTTTCGTGATACGTCCGTTCTCGACCAGCTTGCCGTCGCGCGACAGAACCTTCACGGCCTGGTTCGGCTTCACGGAGCCGGATGCGACGCGGCCGGTGATGATGCGGCCGAGATAGGGGTTGGCTTCGAGAATGGTGCCGAGCAGACGGAACGGACCTTCCTCAACCACCGGGGGCGCGACATGCTTGATGACGAGATCGAACAGCGGCTTCATGCCGTTGCCGTTGTCCTCAGGCGAGGTGCCCATCCAGCCGTTCTTGCCGGAGCCGTAGAGAATCGGGAAGTCGAGCTGTTCGTCGGTGGCGTCCAGCGCCGCGAACAGATCGAACACTTCGTTGACGACTTCGGTGACGCGCGCGTCGGGGCGGTCCACCTTGTTGATGGCGACGATCGGCTTGAGGCCGAGCTTGAGCGCCTTGCCGACCACGAACTTGGTCTGCGGCATCGGGCCTTCAGCGGCGTCGACCAGAACGATCACGCCATCGACCATCGACAGGATGCGCTCGACTTCGCCGCCGAAGTCGGCGTGGCCCGGCGTGTCGACGATGTTGATGCGGGTGTCGTCCCATTCGACCGAGGTGCACTTGGCAAGAATGGTGATGCCGCGCTCGCGCTCGATATCGTTCGAGTCCATGGCGCGTTCGACCTGCCGCTGGTTGTCGCGGTAGGTGCCCGACTGCTGGAGCAGCTTGTCGACAAGGGTGGTCTTGCCGTGGTCGACGTGGGCGATGATGGCGATGTTTCGCAAATTCATGTGTGTCTCAAGTCTTCCAGCTATGGAGCGCGGGGCCGCAGGAGCGGCTGAGTGCAGGTCCGATGTCGGCGTGCGCACTCGTGGAGCGGATTTGACATTCGCACCCCGGCGTGCCGCGGGTTCGTTCAGCGAATGTCAAATCCAAAGCTCCACGAGCAAATTATTTTTACTGGCGGCTCTTTGATTCTGACATCTGCAAAGCGGTCTACGGAACTGGGTGCAAATGTCAGAATCGAACCACCAGTCCCAAAAAACGCGGTGCCCGGTCCAAAAGAACCGGGCACGCGGGCACTCATTGCGGCGCAATATAGTCGGAATTCGCCGAAAAACAACGGCCACAACGGCATTTTATCAGCCCATTTTAGCGTCAAGGCTAACAGGCCAAAGGGCCATATCGGCCCTAATCCCGGCAACGTTACAGCGCGATGACAGGGGCCTCGGCCGCTTCCGCCTTGACCTCAACCTGGCCTCAAACGGCATCCTGCTCGCTCGGATAGACCCCGCGCAGGACTTCCTCGAAATGGGCTTTGACCGCCTCGTTGCAGAGGCAGGACCGGGCCGCCAGAGCAGTCTCGTTACGGATCAGGATGGCCCCGCGGCGGGTTTCCAGAATGCCTTCGGACTTGAAGGTCTGGATCACGCGGCTGGTGTAGCTGCGGCCGACGCCGAGCATGGTCGAGAGCTGTTCATGGGTGAGGGGGACGAGGTCCTCGCCGGTTCGTTCCCGCGCCGACAAAATCCATTTCGCCGTGCGCTGCTCGATGGAATGAATCGCATTGCAGGCGGTGGACTGGAACACCTGCGCCAGCATGCAATCGGCGTAGCGGGCGAACAGATAGCGCAATGTCGGCGACTGCGCCTTGGCGGCATCGAGCTTGGCGACACGCATCCGCACGAAGGGGCCGGCCACCTTCACCGTGATGCGGGTAAAGGCCGGCAGAAACCCCTGGCTGACAATGCCGCCGACTGCGCCTTCGCGCCCGACCAGAATGGTCTCGACATCGCGGCCGTCTTCGTTGGCCACCAGAAACGAGACCAGGCTCGGTCCGCAGGGAAAATGCACCGTCTCGACATCGTCGCCGGGATTGTAGAGCAGGTCGTCAGCTTTTGCGGTGGCCTGTTCCAGAAACGGATCCAGCAATGCGTAATCGCTATCGCTCAGCCGCCGAAGCAGGTTGTTGAAAGGGCGGCCGTCCCTGCCCCCGGCCTTGGCCAATTGTCGTGTCATGAAGTTCCTCGCCGGATACACCGTAGCGCAGGTTCCCGTGATGTTGTGTTCAAAAGTGCACAGACGTGGCGGTCAATTGTGTGGTCGGTTCCGCGTGGGAACCGGCGTTGCGGCTTTCAGCGCGATTCCAGGTGTCTCAGCGGGCGTTCGCTCCAATCATGCTCAGGACAAACAATGCAACCCATCGACCGCAACGGTCCGGCGGATCAAAGCCCTGCTGACCTTCCCGCCGATGTCCTCATTGTCGAGGACGATACACTGATCGCCATGGATGCCAGCGAGACCATCGCCAGCTTTGGCGTCGCATCCGTTCGGACGGCGCGCGATGTGACCGCTGCGCTGAAACTGCTCGCCGAACGTGCGCCGGATTTCGTGTTGCTCGACATCGGGCTGTTCAGGGAGAAAAGCTTCGTGGTGGCCGACCAACTCGTTCTGAAGAAAATCCCGTTTGTGTTCGTCACGGGATATTCGGGGCCTGCGGCTCTTCCTGCAGCGCTCGCGCATTATCCGGTGTTGCGCAAACCCTATCTGCGCGACCAGCTGCTCGAGACGTTGCGGAAGTGGCGCGAGCAGAGCTGAAACGATCGGTTCAGGCGACGTGGCTGCGTGCCGGCCGCGCATGATTCGAGGCCATATCCAGCAGGAACGCCTTGCGGTCGGCCACCGCGTTGTGGAACTGCTCGAGCGCGATGCTGAATGCGGTGAGCGAGCCTTCCTCGATCGCGCCGTCCTCAAAACAATGCAACGTCTCGCGCATGATCTCGTCGGCTTCCGCCTGCATGGCGTCGAGTTCGTCGATCGATGTGGATTTGCGCGAGGCGGTCAGCATTTCCAGCAGCCGCTCGCGCAGGTTCGAATTGGTGACGCGCTCGTCCTTGCGCCAGTAGCTCGCGAACCACGCACCGGCTGAGCCGAGCGCGGACAGCGCCATCAGGCTGCCCCAGATATAATCGCTGTACCGGTCGAGGAAGGTTTTCTCCTCGCCGTCGACATAAGCCGCGGCGCCGGGATGCGCAGGGATCGCCGCGTCCTTGTCGGTGTCCGGTGTTTCCAGTTTTGCGGTCTGCGGGAATTCGCTCTGGATGGTCTGGCGCACCGAGAACAGCTGCCGCGTCAGCGCGCCTGCAGTGGCTTCCGACAGGGATTTCCGCGCCACGATGTGATGCGCAAACGTGATGGTGTCGATCTTGTCGTCGGGCCGCGCAGGCTTCGCGCCGAACGCGCCCGCTGGAATCTCGCCCGATTCATAGACCGGATATTTCTGCGCAATGGCGTCCGCGGTGTCGAGCGACAGGAAGGTGGCTTCCTTGCCGCCGCGCGTGGTCGCTGCGATGGCATCGGCGGTGATCTTGCTGTTGAGCGGACCGACCGCGAGGAAGGCGTCGAGCTTTTCGTTCTTGATCGCGTCGGCAAATCCCGTCGTGGTGAACTGAACGACCTGCACCTTGTCGGCATCGACGCCGGACTGCGTGAGGATCACCTTCAGCAGATTGACGTTGGCCTGGGTGCGGCCGATGACGCCGATGCGCTTGCCCGCCAGTTGCTCGATCTTCTTGATCGCGCCTTTCTTGCTGGTGCCGTTGAGCGCCCACAGCACCGCGAAGTTCTTGCGGATGCTGGCGATCGCCTGTGCGTCCTTCGGCAATTCAATGTCGCCGCGGATGACCGCGAGATCGGTGGTGCCCGCATTGAGGCTGGCCGCGCTCGATGACGTGCCGTCGGTGATGATCGGACGCAGGCGGACATACTTGCGGTCGCGCGAGAAGATCTGCGCGAGCGACTGAATGACTTTCACGTCATCGCTGTAGGGAGGACCGACCGCGATCCGCAAATGCACCGGGCGGTTCATCCAGTAGATCGTGCCGCCGACCGCGGCGACGGTGGCCAGCACGGCAGCCAGCACCACCAGCACGGCTTTCATCTTGTGGGGCCGGGGCGCGCCTGGCGTTCTCGGAGCCTCCGAGGCCATCGATCTGGTAAACATGTCGCCAATGCCCATGGGTTACCGCGCCTTTTCGTACCGCCTATTGGAAGTTCCTGAAGCGCGCGCTGCGAGTCTGGTTCAGGAACTTCCAATAGGAAACGGTACGAGAATTTTGAACTTGCCAGGACCCGTAACTTTCCGAAGTTCGCGTGAGATAATGCCGCGACGGAGCGCGAACTTCGGAAAGCGGGGACTGGCGTTCCTGCATATCATACCAGAACATTGGCGTGTCCGCAGGTTCCATATTGAGCAATGGTTAGCGGCCCGAGAGCGGCTTTTCCGTGACCGGGGACCGATCGCAGCCGATATTGGTTGACCGAAAGCGGCCCCGGCGGCGTTAAGGCCCGGGATCAGGGAGAACAGGCATGGTGGAACGGCTATCGGCAGATGAACGGCGCGCCGCGCTGGCAAAGCTCAAGGGCTGGGCGGAGGTCTCCGGCCGCGACGCTATCGCGCGGACCTTCACGTTCAAGGATTTCAACGAGGCGTTCGGCTTCATGACCCGCGTGGCGCTGGTGGCCGAGACAAGCGACCACCATCCCGAATGGCGCAATGTCTACAAGACTGTCGAGGTGGTGCTCTCCACCCATGACGCGGGCGGTGTCACGTCGCGCGACATCGCGCTTGCGGACGCGATGAACAGGATCGCGGGGGCGTGACGCACCCTCGCAATGACGTCTTGTGACGGGTCTTGCGGTTCCTATGTGAGGGGAGCGGACTGCACAGGGCAGCCGCGCAAGGGAACTTTGACTCATGGTCTCCGAACACACGGCGCATTTCGAGCGGGCGGAAAAGCTTGCGAAGGATCCCGAGCGCGTGCGCCGGAATTTCTGGATCAAGTTCAAGCGCGTCGCGGCCAAGCTTCCGTTCGCCGAACAGTTGCTCGCGGCGTATTACTGCGCATTCGACCGCCAGACCCCGCGCCATGTGCAGGCAGCGCTTCTGGCGGCGCTCGCTTACTTTGTGCTGCCGTTCGATTTCGTGCCCGACATGCTGCCGGTGTTCGGCTTCACCGACGACGCGGCGGTGCTGGCGACCACGATCCGCATGGTCGCGAGCCACATCACGCCGGAGCATCGCGAAGCGGCGCATGCTGCGCTGACACGCGGGCTGGACGATCAGGCGCCCAATTGATGATCTCTAAACGCATCATGCCCGCGACAGGCGCGGGCATGATGTCGTGACGCAAGCGTTGCGCTTCACATCACGGATGCAGAATCACCTTGCCCATGGCCTTGCGCGCGGCAAGCACCTTGAGAGCGTCAGCCGTCTTCTCCAGCGGGAAGGTGCTGTCGACATGCGATGAAATCTTGCCTTCCGCGGCCCATTTCATCAGCTTCTCGAGCGCAGCGCGTCCCGCCGCCGGTTCGCGGCGCATGTGCGCGCCCCAGAACACGCCGCGGATGTCGCAGCCCTTGAGCAGCGCGAGATTGAGCGGGATTTTCGGAATGTCGCCCGCAGCGAAACCGATCACCAGGAAGCGGCCCTTCCAGCCGAGCGAGCGCACGCCGATTTCGGCATAGCTGCCGCCGACCGGATCGAACACGATGTCGATGCCCTTTTCGCCGCCGATCGTCTTCAGCGCGTCCTTCAGATCTTCCTTGGCGTAGTTGACGGTCAGATCCGCGCCGTGCTTTTTCGCGAATTCAAGTTTCTCGTCGCTCGATGCGCAGGCGATCACCTTCAGGCCCAGCACCTTGCCAAGTTCGCATGCCGCAAGACCAACACCGCCCGCAGCGCCGAACACCACCAGCGTTTCGCCCGGCTTCGGATCGGCGCGATCTTCCAGCGCATGCAGCGCGGTGCCGTAGATCACAATGACACCGGCCGCGCGGTCGAAATCGAGATTGTCCGGAATCTTCACACATGAACTCGCAGGCAGCGCGATCTTTTCGCGCGCGCCATTGTGTCCGCACGAGGCCGCGATGCGATCGCCCACCTTGAGATCGGTCACGCCCGCGCCGACGCTCTCCACCACGCCTGCGATTTCAGCGGCGGGAGAAAACGGAAACGGCGGCTTGATCTGGTACTTGCCCTGAATCATCAGGAGATCGAAGAAATTCAGTGCCGCCGCCTTGATCGCGATGACCACTTCGCCGGGACCCGCGACCGGATCGGGAATGTCGCTGAGGACGAGATCGTCGGGGCCGCAATATTGCGAGCAGAGAATGGCTTTCATGGCACACCTGAAAAGTTCGTGGGAAGATCAGTGGTCCTTAAGGACACTCGCGGACTTCTTGCCGGATTTGATGCGGCCCGACAATCGCAATTGCGCAATGGCAATGATGCTTGCAGCATGTAACTATGTTTGAAACACTGACACCCGAAAATGACGACGACGGGATGTGCCGTCTTCATGGCGGCTCGCGGCAAAAGATGGATGCGGCAAAGCGCAGCGCCACGAAGATGGGTGCGGGTGGCCTGAGTTAACTTTCCGACAAGCGGTTTGGGGTCTATTGCACATCCCGCTGCCTGCGAGAGCCATCTTCCAGTCACAATATTGAAGGAACCGGTTTTGGTGATGTCCTTTCAACGAGCGATGGTTGTCCTGGTTGCGATGCTGATGGCCGGCGGTTCTGCCGGTGCCGTTTTCGCTCAGACCGCACAGTCCAAGACACCTGCGGCGAAGACTGCGCCGAAAGCCGCGCCCGCCAAATCCGCGCCTGCAAAGTCCTCGAAAAGTGCTGCGCCCGCCAAGCCGGCGGCACCCGCGGTTGCGGGTAGCGCCGAGCCGTCGCTGATCGGCCAGTTCGGCACCTGGGGCGCCTATACGGCGACGCCGAACGGCAAGAAGGTCTGCTTCGCGCTGGCCAAACCGTCGTCGTCGAAGACCAATCCGCCGAACCGGCCGCGCGATGCATCCTACGCGTTCATCTCGACGCGGCCCGGCGGGAAGGTGTCGAACGAAGTCTCGGTCATGATCGGTTATGCGGTAAAGCCGGGCTCCGAAGGCTCGGTCGAGGTCGGCGGATCGCGTTTTGCGATGTATTCGCAGGGCGACGGGCTCTGGATCAAGAATGCCGCCGAGGAAGACCGGCTGGTGGACGCGCTGCGCAAGGGCGCGGATGCCGTGGTCAAGGGCACCTCCGCCAAGGGCACCGAAACGACCGACACGTTCCCGCTCAAGGGCCTCGCCCAGGCGCTGGACAAGCTGGCGCAGGAGTGCCGCCGGTAGTTCCGGAATGCTGCAAAGACGGTCGCAATTGGCTGGTATTCGTCCTATATAGCGGCTTGAATTTGAGGTTCCGTCATGCCCGGGCTTGTCCCGGGCATCCACGTCTTTCTTCCTTGGATTTGGCCAAGGCGTGGATGGCCGGGACAAGCCCGGCCATGACAATTGCTGACATCTTCCCGAGATACGTATCGATATGACCATGACCGAAGCGCCAAGCATTCTTGAATCAGGCGTCCTCGAAAAAATCGCGCTCGAGACCTACGTGCCGCTGGCGAAGCCCTCGCTGGTCGGGCTGTCGCGCGCGGAACTGTCGGACCGGCTTGGCGAGATCGGCGTGCCGGAAAAGCAGCGCAAGATGCGCGCGCAGCAGCTCTGGCACTGGATGTATGTGCGCGGTGCGCAGACCTTCGCCGACATGACCAACGTCTCGAAGGACATGCGCGCGGAGCTTGAGCAGCATTTCACTGTCGACCGGCCCGAAGTCGTCGCGGAACAAATTTCCAACGACGGCACCCGCAAGTGGCTGCTGCGTCTGCCGAGCGGCCACGCCTCCGAGCGGCCGCATGAAGTCGAGTGCGTCTACATTCCCGAAACCGATCGCGGCACGCTCTGCGTCTCCTCGCAGGTCGGCTGCACGCTCAACTGTTCGTTCTGTCACACCGGCACGCAGCGTCTGGTGCGCAATCTCACTGCGGGCGAGATTGTCGGTCAGATCATGGTGGCGCGCGATCGTCTGGGCGACTGGATTGACCGTGAGACGCCGAACGGCAATCGCCTTGTCACCAATGTGGTGATGATGGGCATGGGCGAGCCGCTTTACAATTTCGACGCGGTGCGCGATGCGCTGCTGATTGTGTCCGACAATGAAGGCATCGGCATCTCCCGCCGCCGCATCACGCTCTCCACTTCCGGCGTTGTGCCGAACATCGCGCGCACCGGCGATGAGATCGGAGTCATGCTCGCGATCTCGCTGCATGCGGTGCGCGACGAGTTGCGCAACGAACTGGTGCCGCTGAACCGGAAGTATCCGATCAAGGAATTGCTGGACGCGTGCCGCGCCTATCCGGGCTCGTCGAACTCGCGCCGCATCACCTTTGAATATGTGATGCTGAAGGGCGTCAACGACTCGCTCGATGATGCCCGGCTGCTGGTAAAATTGCTCAAGGGCATTCCGGCCAAGATCAATCTCATTCCGTTCAATCCATGGCCCGGCTCGAAGTACGAGTGCTCGGATTGGGATCAGATTGAAAAGTTTTCCGAGTATGTTTTCAACGCGGGTTATTCGTCGCCGGTGCGCACGCCGCGCGGCCGCGACATTCTCGCCGCCTGCGGACAGTTGAAATCGGAAACCGAAAAGCTGTCCGCGCGCGAGCGTCAGGCGCTGCGCGCCATGGCGATGACGGATTAGGGCATGATCCCGAAAAGTGTGAAGTGGTTTTCGGATAGGATCATGCCCAAAGGAAAAACGTCATGGCCGTGATCGGACGACTCTTCGCAATATTCTTCGCCTTCATCGCCGCATGTCTCGTGGCCAGCATCGTTGTGCTGTACGCGATCTTCTTTCCGGAAATGAGCGATGTGTCACTCGACATCGATCAGGGCGCCATCAACATGGTGCTCGGCTTTGGCTTCGTGCTGGTCAGCGGTTTCGCGCTGATGCCGGCATTTATTCTAGCGCTCATCACCGAGGCGTTTTCGATCCGCCACATTCTCGCCTATGCGGTCGTCGGCGGCCTCGCCGGATTGTTCTGCTATCTCGGCTTCATTCCGTTCGACACAGTGAACATGACCTTCAACGGCATCGTGCGGCGGCATCTTGAAGTGATGGTCGGCGCGGGCATTCTCGGCGGCGTGGTCTACTGGATGATCGCGGGCCGCAACGCCGGTGCATGGCGCGCGCTGCCGCCGGTCCCGCCTCCCTTGCCGCCTCTGCCGCGCTAGGATGAACGCCTTCCATTGCGGCGATGTAGCGCTTTTCATCGCTGACCGCCTCGGCTAAACACCCCGCCATGAACCGCACCGGCCTCTTTATCGCGCTCGCGATTTCGCTCGTTTTCGGATTGCTGTTCGGGTTTTATCCCGAGCTCGATCTGAAAATTTCTGCGCTGTTCTACGACGCGACCATCAAGACGTTCCCGTTCAAGGACAGCACCTGGCTGTCGATTCCGCGCGATGCTGCGATGTGGATCGCATGGGCGTTCGTGGTGCCGTCGCTGGTGTCGCTGATCGTCAAGCTCATTCGCCCGGTGAAGCCGCTGATGATGTCTGGCCGTGCGATGGTGTTCCTGACCGTCACGATGCTGCTCTGCGCGATCGTTCTGTCCAATGTCGTGTTCAAGGGATACTGGGGCCGTCCGCGTCCGGTGCTGGTGACGGAGTTCAACGGCAAGCTCGACTTCAAGCCGTGGTGGGACCCGCGCGGCGATTGCCCGAAAAACTGCTCGTTCTTCTCCGGCGAAGGCGCGACCGCATTCTGGACCTATGCGCCTGCGGCGCTGGCGCCGCCGCAATGGCGCCCGGTGGCTTACATTGCGGCCACGACCTTCGGCATTCTGACCGGCGGCCTGCGCATGTCGTTCGGCGGACATTTCTTCACCGACGTGCTGTTCTCCGGCACCGTCTCGTTCATCGTGATCTGGCTGGCTTACGCCTTGATCTATCGCTGGTCGTCGACGCGGCTGACCGATTACGGCATCGATGCGTGGCTGACCCGTTTTGCCTGGCCAGGCTATCGCTGGCGGCAAAAGCTGCTGGGCAAGGATGTCGGGGACTCTCCGCGCATCCGGCCGGGGACCGACAACACAGCCGATGTCGTCCCCGCGCAGGCGGGGACCCATACGTCCTAAATTTTCCTCGGACAGAGAAGCCAGGCCCGTCTTGTCCTGCTCACATCTGTGAGCCAGGTTGCCTGGGTCCCCGCCTGCGCGGGGACG
>CAZQMD010000010.1:0-36632 GCA_964594185.1 uncultured Afipia sp.
TCGATGACTTTCCCGCCCCAACGCATCGTGTGTCTCACCGAAGAGTCGGTCGAGACGCTGTACCTGCTCGGCGAGCAGGACCGCATCGTGGGCGTATCGGGTTATGCGGTGCGCCCGCCGCAGGTCCGTCGCGAAAAGCCGCGCGTCTCGGCATTCATTTCGGCGGATGTTCCCAAAATCCTCGCGCTCGATCCTGATCTGGTTTTGGCATTCTCCGATTTGCAGGCCGACATCGTCGCCGATCTGGTACGTGCAGGTATTGCGGTTCACGTCTTCAACCAGCGTGACGTCGCTGGAATTCTCGCGATGATCCGCACGCTGGGCGGGTTGATCGGTGAAGCCGGGAAAGCGGATGCGCTGGCATCGCGGTACGAGCAGCGCCTCGCAGAGGTCGCTGCAGTCCGGCGCGGAAGGCGGCCGCGCGTTTATTTCGAGGAATGGGACGATCCGCTGATCAGCGGGATCGGCTGGGTGTCCGAACTGATCGCCGTCGCAGGTGGCGAAGACATTTTTCCGCAGCTTGCAAAGGCGAAGGCCGCCAAGGATCGCATCATCATGCCGGAAGCAGTGATTGCAGCCGATCCGGATGTGATCCTCGCCTCGTGGTGCGGGAAGAAGGTCGTCCCGGACAAGATCCGTCAGCGGCCGGGATGGAGCACTATCGCCGCCGTCCGCGATAACTGCATCTTTGAGATCAAATCGCCACTGATCCTGCAGCCGGGACCCGCGGCCCTGACGGATGGGCTGGACGCGATCATCGCCGCTTTATGGGGCCGAACTGGCGATGCGCGCTGAAGGACGGGCTATCCAGATTTCGGCTGAGCTAGGCCTTTTCAATTAGTATTGGTCGGATTAATGACATAGTTGGATAAGAAAAATTGATCCAACATGGTCTCACTCAAACAGCTCAAATACTTCGATGCCGTCGCCCGGTCGCGCCACTTCGGCAAGGCCGCGGAGCATTGCGCCGTCACCCAGCCCGCGCTGTCGATGCAAATCCAGGAGCTTGAAAAATCCCTCGGGGTTCAGCTTCTCGAGCGCGGCCGTAGCGGGGTGATGCTGACGGAAAGCGGCAAGGAAATCGCCGAGCGCGCGGCGCGGGTGCTGGCTGACGTACGCGATATTGTCGATGTCGCGCGTCAGCAGGATAAGGTTCTCGCCGGGCCGCTCGGTCTCGGCGTCATTCCATCGGTAGCCCCATATATTCTGCCACAACTGTTGCCGATGGTGCGCGACGCGTTTCCGGATCTTGATCTGCATATTCGCGAGAGCCAGACCCAGTCGCTTGTCGGCGAGTTACTCGACGGTCAGCTCGATGTGCTGCTGCTTGCGCTGCCGGTCGAACATCCCGACATCGAGACGATCCGGCTATTCGACGATCGCTTTCTGCTGGCGATGGCGGCCTCTCACCGCATGTCCAACAGCGTCAAGGCCACGCCGGATTTGCTGGAAGGTGAGAAGCTCCTTCTGCTGGAAGAGGGGCACTGCATGCGCGAGCAGGCGCTGGCATTCTGCAGTCTGCGGCGGATCGAGAACATCAACACCTTCGGCGCATCGAGCCTGTCGACGCTGGTGCAGATGGTGGCGAATGGTCTTGGCATGACGCTGTTGCCGGAGCTGGCTGTGCCGCTTGAGAGCCGGCGTGGCGACATTCGTCTGATGCGGTTTGCCGAACCGGAACCGCAACGCGTGATCGGGCTGGCCTGGCGCAGAAGCTCGCCACGCAAGCGCCATTTCGAAGAACTCGGACAGATGATCGCAGCGACGACGGTCAAGCCGCCGCGGTCGTGATCCGTTGATGGGGCGTTGTGCAGATGAGCCGCGCACCTGAAAGTTTATGCAGATGACTTATCCGCAGGCTGCTGCATCCAGTCGATCAGTGGAGCGCCGAAGGCTCTGCTCCAAACAGTCAGGAAGCGCGGAAACCATGAATGCGCAATAGCGCCACGGTAGGCCCATGTACGGTATTGAAGGCCGTTTTCGGACAGTAGCTCCTGGTATCCGCCATGCGTTTCCGTGGCGTGATGGATGTGACGCAGGATTTCGCGCGCATAAGGCCGGTATTTTTCGGTCCCGGAAAATTCATCGTGTTCGAGCATGCGGTCGGCGAATTCGACATTGAATGTCGGCCATGCGGATCGGCCCTGATAGGACGGCGTTGCGATCCGGTGAATGAGTTTCTTGCGCGGATTATCCGCCGACACGAAAAAGTGGAACGTGTCCGGAATCCGGAAGCGCGGTTCAGCGAGAATGAGATCGGTGGTCGCGCTGAACAGCGCGCGCTCGGCCTGGTTTCTGAAATCCCAGAAGCCATGCTGCACGTTGACGAAATCGAGCGCGATGGAGAGGGCAGGCGCTTCCGCCTTGCAGTCGAGGCTGTGCGTGATGTAGCCGTCGCGGCCGAACAACTGAAGCAGTTCGGTTTTGTACTGCGAGAGACTTCGTCCGAGAATTGTCTCAAGTTCGCTCTGATCGGTGATCCCAAGCCGGATACTTTGCTGGAATGTTGCGTAGATGCTGGCATTGGTCACGAAGCGCAGCCGCTCCGCGCGGGTATCGGTCGCAGCCGAACGGGGCGCACGGATATCGCAAAGCAGGGTGCGGATTCCGTAGTCGTCATAAGGTTCGAGAATTCTTGCTAGATCGAGCACCGATCTGTTCAGATCTGTCCGATAGTCGGCCAGCAATGCACGGCCGGTTTCAGCGGCTGTCGCCATGTCCGCATAGGGCGAGGCTCGCAGGTCGGCGCGGATGATCTGCTCCAGACCTCCCTGCACACCGAGAAGCGTATCTGACGGCAGCGCGAAATAGTTGGCGCCGATATAGCGGTTGTGCTTCACGGGAATGATCGTCGTCGTGATAATGCCGGAGCGCACAGCGCCCAGCATCAGGCGCACGCTTTTCTCCAGCAGGCGAATGCGTCGCGTCGCGTCCTCTGAATCGATAATGGTCTGCGGATCGAGAACGTCGGGATAGAACCAGGCGAAGTCACGGGGATAATAGGCCGACGCATGCGGCGCACCGGTGACCAGAAACGCCTCTCGCGCAGAGAAAGCGCTGTTCATCGAGTTGCGGTAAAGCTCGTCGATCTTCGCCGGAGCATAGTAGTTTCGCCGCAGGAAACGGTCGGAGAGGAAATTGGCGGCCTGAAGACAGTTGGCGACGCAGGTCGCGGCGAGGCCCTGATAAAATCTATGCTCGGAGTTTGAAGGTAGCAGTCCTTCGATGCTCACAATGTCCTCCGTCGCAACTGGACGTGCGTCTTGAATAGCCTGACGGTGCGATTCGATTGACGCGCCACATGGGCGCAGGCACCGTCGCTGTGCAAAGTGGGCAAGCCATGCCCAAAGATACACCTGTTGGCAATTCAAAATGCCGCGTTTTGACTGTCATAATTGGCGTCTCGCCCGCGCGGGCAGCCGTTTCCGCCCGGCTGCTAACCTTTGGCAAAAGATCGCCGTTTGGGGTTTTTCGGGGTGGATTTCACGCCATCCTTGGCTATGGTGCACCCGTCAGCGCTCCTAGCTCAGCTGGATAGAGCATCGGATTTCGATTCCGAGGGTCGGGAGTTCGAATCTCTCGGAGCGCGCCATTTTAAGAGCCAACGAACGTGTCGTTCGTTGAGCCAAGGTCAACCAGCACCAGCGCCCGAGGTTTCAGGCTGCCATCCTGCCGTCGCTGACAGGGCGCGCGCATGGGCGAGCAACGTCGTTGCCGTGGTGCCTTTCAGATCGTCATCGAGGATGCCGATCGGTCCCATCATCGTGATGGCTGCGATCATGAATCCGGTCTGATCGAAGATAGGCGCCGAGAAGGATGTGAAGTTCGGCAACAGGGCATCGCGGCAGCGGCTGATGCCGTCGCGCTGGATCGCCGCCACCATGTCCTCCACTTCGGTCTTCGTCGCAGGCGCATCATCGATTCTGGCATGCCGCGAGCGTTCTTCCTTAAGCTCCTGATCCAGCATCTGCTCGGTGATCGAACGCGGCAGGTGTGCGAGGAAGTTGCGGCCCAGCGCTGAGCGCAGCAGGCTAGGGACCCTCCCGCCGCGCAATTCGATGACCGCCCGGCTTGCGCCGCCTTCGACGCGATAGATGATGGTCGGTCCGCGATTGCCCCAGACGCCGAGGAAGACTGTGTGACCGATGGTCGTCGCCAGTTCGGTCATGGCGGGGCGGGCGGCTGTGAAGACGTCGAATTGCTCGATCGCGGCCATGCCGAGCTTCAGCGCGTAGGGGCCGAGCGCATAACAGCCGGTGTCGGCTTCCTGCCGGACAATGCCCACGGCCTGAAAGCTGACGAGGTAGTAGTGGACGTTGGCTGCCGACATTCCGGTGTTGGCCGCGATCATCTTGAGCGGAACCGGACGCAGTTCGGTGCGCAGGTAATCCAGAATCCGGAAGCCGATTTCGATCGACTGGATGCCGCGCCGCCCGCTGCGTTCTGGCTTCGCCGGTTTGACGGATTTCGGCTTCGGCGACGCTGTGACGCGCCCGGAAATTGGCGCTGGCGATCTCTCTGACGGCGGAATTCCGCGCGGCTTCTTCACTGAAAATCCTTTTAAATCAGATCGTTATTCGACTCTGAGGCTTGCCGCATTATTGAGCGCGGCTCGCCAGATATTCAAGCTTGTATTGTTTGATAATATCATATCAATCTGACCATATACGAAAACATCGTTTCCAAGCGTCGTAGGGCGGGGCTAAGGAACGGCAAACAGGGGAATGGCGATGGATGCACTCACGGCGACGGCGACTGCCGCCGATCACGATCTGACGCGGAGCGAGGAACGGCAGGTCGTTCTGGCTTCGACGCTCGGCACGGTGTTCGAGTGGTACGACTTCTTTATCTACGGCTCGCTGGCCGTGTCCTTGAGCTCGGTCCTTTTCCCGCCGGACATTCCGCCCGCGGCCGTGCTGGCTTCGCTCGGCGCGTTGGCCGCGGGCTTCGTCATTCGCCCCATCGGCGCGGTGGTGTTCGGCCGCATCGGCGATCTCGTCGGCCGCAAATACACCTTCCTCATCACCATCGTGATGATGGGCGGCAGCACCGCACTGATCGGTTTCCTGCCGACCTATGCAACCGTTGGTCATGCCGCATGGATTTCGCTGGTGGTGCTTCGCCTGATTCAGGGGCTTGCGGTCGGTGGAGAATACGGCGGTGCTGTTGTTTACGTCGCGGAACATTCGCGCCCGGACCGTCGCGGTTTCCTGACCGGCTGGATTCAGATCACCTCATCGGTCGGTCTCGCGCTCTCGATCGCCGTCATCATCGGCACACAGAGCCTGATGAGCGATGCGGATTTCAAGGCATGGGGCTGGCGCGTTCCGTTCCTCATCTCGATCGTGATGCTGGCGTTCTCGGTTTATATCCGCGCCAAGCTGCATGAATCTCCGGTGTTCGCGCGGATGAAAGCCGAGCGCCGCCTTTCGAAGAACCCGGTTCGTGACACCTTCGGCCGCTGGTCCAGCCTGCGCCTCGTGCTGATCGCGTTGTTCGGCGCGACAGCGGGCATGGGTGCGACGTACTTCACCGGCCAGTTCTACGTGATGATCTTCATGCAGCAGGTGGCAAAGATCGATCTGCAGACATCGTATATCCTGATGGCTGTCGGTCTTATTATCGGTGCTCCGGCCTTTATCTTCTTCGGCTGGCTGTCGGACAAGATCGGCCGCAAGTGGGTGATGATCGCGGGTCTGGTGCTTTCGGCGCTGTTGTATCGGCCGATGTTCGCTTCGCTTCTGGAAGCGGGAAATCCGCAGCTCGTGGCCGCGACCCAGAGCGCGCCTGTCACGGTGCATGCGGATACGTCCAGCGAAGGATGCAAGTTCGGCCTCGCCGCGGCGCTGCTGAGCACGCACGCCGATCACGCTAAGCCGTGCGTTCAGGCCAAGAAGCTGCTGATCTCAAGCGGGATCAACTTCAGCTACGCGCCGCCGATCGATGGAAAGGCCGTCGCGATGACCGTGAAGGGGACGACGGTCGCTGGATACGACCCCGCTGCCTACCGCAAGGCGCTGGCTGACGCGGGTTATCCTGCCAAGGCAGATCCTTCCAAGGTGTCGTCCGGCTACATCGTCTTCCTGCTGGTGGTCATGACCATCATCGTGGCGATGATCTATGGGCCGGTGGCGTCGTTCCTTGTCGAGGTATTTCCGGCGAACATCCGGTACACGGCGCTGTCGTTCCCGTATCACATCGGCGCGGGCATCTTCGGCGGCTTCCTGCCGTTCTTCGCAACCTACCTCTCGCTGGCGGTGGGCGATGTGTTCGCAGGCCTCTGGTATCCGGTTGTGATCTGCACTGCGGTCGCGGTGATCGGCTCGATCGTGCTGCCGAACAGGCCGCAACTCACCGATCACTAAGCCTTGCTTTATGCGTCACGGGCTGTCGTCATGGCAGCCCGTGTTTCGTCATCTTTTTCATCTTCCGGGACAGGTGCCATGACTTCAAAAAAGAGCAGCAGCTACAAGGCCGCCGTTATTCAGGCCGCATCAAATCCGACTGACACGCTCGCATCGGCGGAAAAGGCCGCGAGCCTGATCGAACAGGCGGCGAAGGCCGGTGCCCGGCTTGCAGTTTTCCCCGAGGCTTTCCTTGGAGGGTATCCCAAGGGCAATTCGTTCGGTGCGCCGATCGGCCTGCGCAAGCCCGAAGGCCGCGAAGCATTCCGCGTGTATTGGGAGCAGGCGATTGACCTCGATGGTCCCGAAGTCGAAACGATCGCTGCTGCGGCAGCGGTGACCGGACTCTTCGTCGTGATGGGCTGTATCGAGCGCGAGCGTGGCACACTGTACTGCACGGTCCTGTTCTTCGACGGTGCGAACGGCCTAGTGGGCAAGCATCGCAAGCTGATGCCGACCGCAGGCGAGCGGTTAATCTGGGGCTTCGGCGACGGCTCGACCATGCCGGTCTTTGAAACCTCGCTCGGCACCATTGGTGCGGTGATCTGCTGGGAAAACTACATGCCGGCATTGCGGCTGCACATGTACAGCCAGGGCATCAATATCTACTGCGCACCCACTGCGGACGATCGCGATACCTGGCTGTCATCGATGCAGCACATCGCCCTTGAAGGACGTTGCTTCGTGCTGACGGCATGTCAGCATCTCAAGCGCGGCGCGTTCCCGGAAGATTACGAATGTTCGCTCGGCAACGATCCGGAAACCGTATTGATGCGCGGCGGCAGCGCCATCATCAATCCGCTCGGCAAGGTGCTTGTCGGGCCGGATTTCGACGGCGAAACCATCCTCTATGCGGAAATCGATCTCGATGACGTGGCGCGCGGCAAGTACGACTTTGACGCAACCGGCCACTATGCGCGGCCCGATGTGTTCCAGCTCATTGTCGATGACCGGCCGAAATTCGCCGTCTCAACGGTCACCGGTTCGCCGGCGAAGGGCTGAGAGTATGTTTTTTGATATGGGCAAACTTGCAGCGGACATCCGCTACAAGATCCTCACGGCAACCGTCACCCCGCGTCCTATTGCGTGGGTGACGACCCGTTCGCCCGACGGCGTCGCAAATGCGGCGCCGTTCAGCTTCTTCAATGTTCTGGGACATGAGCCTCCAACGGTCGTGCTCGGGTTGCTGCGCCATCCGGAAAAGGGGTTCAAGGACACGGCAGAGAATATTCTTGCCACCGGCGAATTCGTTGCGCATCTCGTACCGCATCAGATGGCGGAAGCGATGAACACAACCTGTGTTGATGCGCCGCCCGGCATCGATGAGCTCGAACTAGCCGGTTTGCAGACAGTCCCATCGCAGATGGTCGCGCCGCCGCGTATTGTCGGCAGCCCGGTGGCGTTCGAATGCCGCACCATCTCCACCCACGAGACAGGACCGAGGCAAGTGGCAGTGATCGGGGAAGTTGTGTGCGCGCATGTGGCGGATGAAGTCGTTCTCGATGCCGGCAAGGGCTACATCGATACGCTGGCTCTCGATCTCATTGCCCGCATGCATGGGAGCGGGTGGTACGCTCGCCCCGCCGATCTGTTCCAGCTGATGCGCCCAGCCCCGATCGCTTAGGTGCACTGATCTTGTCGGTCACCGTCCGATCACAACGGAAAATACGGGCACGGGTTCGTCAAAACCTTTGAGTGTCCGCGCGTTCAGTTCAACCAGCGGCATGCGCGATCTGATCGCCTGAGCCGCGACGCGATCGATCAGGATCTGTGCATCATCGGCACTCGCACACAGGCGCGATGCGAGATTCACGACATTGCCGATCGCGCTGTAGTCGAGGCGGCCTTCGGAACCGATCCGTCCGACGGTGGCTGGTCCCATCGCCAGCCCGACACCGAAACCAAGACGGTGATCGAGCGCATGCCAGTGAGCCAGTAGTTTCTGGACCCTGATCTGCATATCACGGGCCATATCGATGGTCCGCATGGCTGGATCGGAAACGGCAACCGGCGCATTGACCAGCACCATCGCTCCGTCGCCGGAGAAATTGATCAGCGTCGCTTCGTGGGCGCTGACGACCTGTTCGAGCACATCATAATATTCGCGCAGCACGGCCATTACGGTTTCGGGCTCGGCGCGGGCCGAGAACGCAGTGAAGCCTCGCAGGTCGCAGAACAGCACGACCACATCGACGCGCCGTCCGTCGAGAACGCTATCGTCACCGGTGCGGTCAATCAGTTCGGCGACCTGAGGTGCAAGAAAGCGTTTGAGCCGGCTGATGCGTTCGGAGCGTTCCTGCGAAACAGCCAATTCGCTCGCCATTTCGTTGAACCGGTCTGCGAGCCGCTCGAATTCGTCGCTTGTTGCAAGGTTGATGCGGTGATCGAACTGTCCTGCGCCGATCCGGGCCACGCCTTCTTCGAGCAGGCGTATGGGACCGACCATTCGCTGGGTCAGCCAGTAAGCAAGGATGGCTGCGAGCGCGGCACCCGCAATAAGCAACGCGCCTGTGCGCCAGAGCGCAGCGTAGATCGGTCCGAATGCCTCTGCGACGGGCTGTTTGACAATGACGCTCCAGTCGACGCCGGGGATCTGCGCCATCGCCGCCAGCACTGTCGTTCCCGCAATATCCTGACCGGTGGCTGCCTGACCGGGCTGGGCCCGGATGGCTTCACGCAAGGCCTGCAGAGGCCGCTGCGCGACCTGGTCGGCGCGCAGCACTAGGCTGATATCAGGATGAGCAACGAGGCGTCCCGGCCGGTCGAGCACAAATGCTTCGCCGGTGCGCCCGACGCGAATTCCCGAGATCACCTCCCAGATGAACTTGAGATTACCGCGGCGATAGCCACTCCATCGGCTGCGCGGTTCCCCGCAACGGCAACGGTCATGAACGGCTCCGAGCCGCCGTGGAATGTGACCGGCCCATACCATATGCGAGTTGCACGGGCTCCCGTCACGGCGGGGTTGTCCGACTGATCCTCTCCGCTTTCGATCCTGTTCAGGCCGATGCGCGAGACGAACAGCCGTTCTCTGCCGGTGGCATCGATGAGGCTAAGGCTTTCCACCGCGGGGACTTGGCGGAGCAGACGCAAAGCATCGAGCCTGCGTCTGTCGGCTGTATCTTCTGACCACGGCAACTGCACGGTCCAGCCGAGCTGATCGCGAATGCCCTCGGTGAAATCCTGAATATTGATGGCCGCAGACCGCGCTTCCGCATTGAGTAGATTGTTCAACATGGCGCGCTGATCGTGATAGCCGAACCATGCTTCGGTTCCGCCAGCGATCAGAAGCGGCACGACGGCCGCCGCAAACAACGCGCGAAAATACTTCTTGAAAAGTGAGGAGCGGGGCGCGGCGAGTGGATCAGCCATTGTGTCAGCTCACATGGCTGCCAGCCGGATGGATCATTCGATGACCTCATCAGCGCTGCTGAGGATCGAGGGCGGAAAGGAAATACCCAGCGCATTGGCGGACTTGAGGTTGATGAAGAGTTCGACCTTGGTGACCCGCTGCACCGGCAGATCGGAAGGCTTCTCACCCTTGAGGACGCGGCCCGCGTAGATTCCGGTGTGACGGTGCGATTGCGTGAAATCGCCGCCGTAGCTCATCAGGCCGCCCGAGAGCGGAAAATCGCGGGATTGTGTCATTGCGGGAACGGCATGCCGAACAGCGAGCAACGCAAGCAACTGGCTGCGGTAGGCGAAGTAGGGGTCCGAACTGAAGACAAGGCCGCCTGCATGCGCGTCATGTACCGCCGCAAACATGCTGTCGAATTCCTGTTCGGAGCTGGCTTTCAGAACAACAAGCTCCAGTCCAAGGCTTTCCGCCGCGGTGTGGAGGTTCTTCAATTGAGTATCCGATGTCGGACTGCTCGGATTGATGGCCACGGCGACGACATTCGTGCCGGGTCTCACTTCGCGCATGAACTCAAGGCGCTTGCGCGAGACTTCCACACTCAGGCTGGAGACACCGGTCAGATTGCCGCCCGGCCGCGACAGGCTGTCGACAACGCCGAGTGCGATGGGATCGCCGCCCATTTCGAAAACAACCGGGATCGTGGTTGTCGCCGATTTGGCCGCGAGCGCCACCTCCGCGCCGCCAGCGGCAACGATAAGATTCACATGACGGCCAACCAGCTCCTTGGCGAGCGCAGGCAGCCGGCGGTACTGGCCTTCCGCCCAGCGGAATTCGATCGCGACGTTACGGCCTTCGGTATAGCCGGATTCGGCAAGGCCACTGCGGAAGGCATCGAGGCGGCTGCCGTATCGTTCCGGGGTTTCCGAACCGAGATATCCGATGACAGGCATAGCTTGTGCGCGGACAGGAGTCGTCCATGCCAACGCCCCGCCAAAGAGCACGATGAAATCGCGCCGCTTCATTCGATCTGCGGTTTCAGCAAACCTGCGCGGCACGACACGCATGGTTATTGCTCCTGCCAACCAACGTCGTCCAATCCTTCACCATCAGCATAGCTGTGCGAGCAGGGTTACGGAACCGGATATCGGGCCGCCCACTGAGGGTTTGCCTTGGAGTTGGGTCGTAATCTCGCCTGGCGAAATTCACCCATGGAAATCAAATCTTTACGCTCTCGGGAACTTTGCGGACCCGTTTAAGGGCTCTGCAATAACCGGCAGCGAGATTGGCGCCATGTCAGTCATTGTTCCTGCCAACGCCCAAGCCAGTATTGCAGCATCTGCGCGGCCGGATAGGTCGCGCGTGCAAAGCTGTGTCGATTGGCTGCTCGCAGGCCTACATCCGGAGCCGGAAGACGTTCGCAAGGAATTGCTGAATCAGCGCGCAAGGAAGACAAAGACGCTCGCTGTGGCGATCTTCGCCTCGTTGCTGATTGCGACGATTGCCGCTGCATTGACCCATGCCACATGGGCATATGCCTGGGTCGGGGCCGAACTGGTTCTGGGCACCATCAGAGTCTATCTGATGATGAAAGACATTGCGAAGGCGAGAGCTGCGCAATGGACCGGAACGACGATCACGCCGATCTGGGCCGGTCTTGCTTCGGTTATCCTGATTTCCGCCGGTTGCTATCAATGCGTCATATCGGGCGAACTGCCGCTGATTCTGATGGCGGGCATCGGCATCGCCAATCTCGTCGGCGGCATTTCCTCCCGCAACGCCGGCACTCCGCGCTATGGCACGTTGCTAATTTGCATCCTGACGCTGCCGTTTGCCGTTGCGACGATCCAGTCGCCGATTCCATTTCTGTTTCTCATCGGTTTGCAGACGCCGCTCTATACGGCCGGCATGATTTTCCTGCTGCTGGAGAACCATAAGATTTTGCTCGATCTTCACCGCTCGGAACACAACAACCGCCAGATGGCGTATCGTGATTTGCTCACCGATCTTCCGAACCGCGCCATGAACCGGAAGCTGTTTGCGGATTTGCTCGCTGGCCCTGATCCGGTTGTGCAATCCGGCAATTCAAAACTCGTTGTGTTTTGTCTCGATCTCGATGGCTTTAAAGCTGTTAACGATGGATTCGGACACGCAACAGGCGACGCCGTTCTTTCGGCGGTCGCCAAACGCCTGAGTGCAAGCGTTCGCGACGCAGATTTTGTCTGTCGTCTCGGTGGCGATGAATTTGTGATTTTACTTCCTGACATTGCAGATGATGACGCGTGTTCAATCGCCCGGCGCATTGTCTGCGCGGTTTCTGAACCATTCGAGTTCGCTCCCGCCGCGCGTATTGGTGTCAGCATCGGCATCGCAGTAGCGCCGCGAGATGGCACCACAGCGGATGAACTGCTGAGCGTTGCCGATCGTGCCATGTATGAAGCGAAACGCCGAGGCAAGGGCGGTTTCATGATGCATATGCCCAGCGAAGAGACTGTAAGCCTCATCCCGTCGCTGGAAGACGATGATGCGCGTTTTGTTGTCAAGCGAGGGAAAATCGCCGCCGCAAGCTGATTTGCAACATACGAATCTCGTGATCCCGGTCGGATCCGGATTGCTGAGTGTGCACTGCGATGGCGTTCGTTGCATTGCGCAACATGGTTTCGTTGACGCGGTTTAGATTGAGTCTAACATTCATGCAGGCCCTTGAGAGGCCATCGGGAGGAATGCATGAATTCTTTCGTCAACACGGCTGTCCGCCGCGTTCGCTCTAGCAATGCCGCAACCCAGCGTTCACCGCTGGGTTTTTTGATTCTCGCGTCTGCTGTTGCCGTGTTTGCCGGTTTTTCCGGAGCTTTTGCACAGTCTCCTGCGAAAGGATCGCCTGACCATATCAAGGCTGTGACATCCGCAGTCGATCAGAATTCGATCAAGGCCAATGCCGCCACATCGAACGACTGGCCGGCAATAGGCCTCGATCACGGTGAAACCCGTTTCAGCAAGCTCAATCAGATCAACACCGATAACGTGAAAAATCTCGGGCTGGTGTGGTCCTACAATCTGGAATCGTCACGCGGTGTCGAGGCGACCCCGATTGTCGTCGATGGCATTATGTATGTCACCGCGTCATGGAGCGTGGTGCACGCGATTGACGTTCGCACCGGCAAGAAAATCTGGACCTTCGATCCCGAGGTACCGCGCGGCATTGGCTACAAAGGCTGCTGCGACGTCGTCAATCGTGGCGTCGCGCTTCACAAGGGCAAGATATACGTCGGCGCATATGACGGCCGGCTGATCGCCCTCGACGCGGTCACGGGCAAGAAAATCTGGGAAAAAGACACGCTAATCGATAAGGAGCATTCCTACACGATCACCGGCGCGCCGCGCGTGGTGAACGGGAAGGTCGTGATCGGCAACGGCGGCGCGGAATACGGCGCGCGTGGCTACGTGACAGCTTACGATGCGGAGACAGGCAATCAGGCCTGGCGCTGGTTCATCGTTCCGGGCGACCCATCAAAGCCATACGAAGATGAATCGATGGAAAAGGCCGCCAAGACATGGGACCCGGCAGGCAAGTACTGGGTCAATGGCGGCGGCGGCACGGCGTGGGATACGATCACTTTCGATCCCGAGCTGAACCTTGTTTATATCGGCACGGGTAACGGTTCGCCGTGGAACCGGCATCTCCGCAGTCCGGCTGGTGGTGACAATCTCTATCTCGCGTCGATTGTCGCCCTGAATGCCGACACCGGAAAATATGTCTGGCACTATCAGGAAACACCGGGCGATCACTGGGACTACACCTCGACCCAGCCGATGATCCTGGCCGACATCAATATCGATGGCGCACCGAGGAAGGTGATCCTTCATGCGCCGAAAAACGGCTTCTTCTTTGTCATCGATCGCACCAATGGCAAATTCATCTCGGCGAAAAATTTCGTCGATGTGAACTGGGCGACCGGCTACGACGCCAACGGACGTCCGATCGAGGTTGCGGCGGCGCGCGATCCTGAAAAGGGAATGGATGCCATTCCGGGACCGTTCGGCGCACATAACTGGCATCCGATGTCTTTCAACCCGATGACCGGTTTGGTTTATCTGCCGGCGCAGGGCGTGCCGCTCAATCTCACGCCGTTGAAGGACTGGACGCAGAACGGCAACAAGCCTGGCGAGTTCGGCGGAAACACCGGCTGGAACACCGGTTTTGCGTTGAACGCAACGCCACCCAAGAACCTGCCGTTCGGCCGCCTCATCGCGTGGGATCCGGTCAAGCAGAAGGAAGCGTGGAAGCAGGAATACGTTGCGCCATGGAATGGCGGGACGTTGACCACCGCCGGCAACCTTGTGTTCCAGGGGACGGCTGACGGACGCTTCATCGCCTACAATGCAACGTCAGGTGAGAAGCTCTGGGAATCGCCCACAGGCACCGGTGTCGTGGCGGCGGCCTCGACCTACATGCTCGATGGCAAGCAGTATGTGTCTGTCGCAGTTGGGTGGGGCGGCGTTTTCGGCATCACGCAACGCGCGACCGAAGGCGATAACCCCGGCACGGTCTATACGTTCGCCGTCGGCGGTAACGCACCGCTGCCGCAAATCACCAAATATCAGATGGAAAATCTGGTTGAGGGCGTGAAGTACGATCCGGCGGATGTCGGGCCGGGGACGCTGCTCTATGTCAGCAGTTGCGCGACCTGCCACGGCGTGCCGGGCGTGGACAAGGGCGGCAACGTCAGAAACCTCGGCTATGTCAGTCCCGAGACCATCGCGAACCTGAAGAATTTCGTGTTCAAGGGTCCGCACGTCGACAAGGGCATGCCGGATTTTACCGGGAAACTGAGCGAGGGCGATGTCACCAAGATCATCGCGTTTATTCAGGGGACTGCGGACGCGGTTCGGCCTCCGAAGAAGTGAGTTAGACGCCCTTCGGCGCGCGGCGCGAGTCGTTTCGGCTTGCGCTGCGCGCAGAATTTGCGCCTGTTTGATCGTTATTCCGGGCCTTCGTCAGAGCGCAGCCGGAATAACGGGCAGGCGGCGGAAATCGGCAGCAAATCCAAAACTTGAGAGGGCGGGTTTCGCGCATCCGGCTGCAAGCGGGTTGCGCGGTGACCCGGTCTCACCTATTGAAGCCGCTATGCGCTCTTGGCTCGGCTGGATAGAGCATCGGATTTCGATTCCGGGGGCCGGAATTTGAGTCTTTCGGAGCGCGCCAGCGATCCTTGTGAAGCCGATGTCAAAGAGCCTTTCTCCAGAACGAAGCAGGCCACCCAATCCCGCGCTCGCAAAGGCGGTGCTGGCGCTGCAGATGCAGCAAGTTGGAGATGCTGAGCAGCTGGCGTCGCAAGTCCTGAAATCCGACCGTGGCAACACGCTTGCCGCGGAGATCCTGGGACGCGCCCTGATGGCGCAAAACCGTCTCGACGAAGCCATCGTCCATCTGACCAAGTTTGCGCGCAGGACCGATGAGCCATCCATCGAAACTTTGCTTGCGGGCATGCTCGCTGCGGTCGGCCGTGGTGACGAGGCGCTCGATCATTTGCGCCGCGCCGTCGCCCGGCGGCCGCATTACCTTCCGGCATTTGTTGAACTGGCACTCCAGTTGCGCAAGGCCGGACACCTTGATGAGGCGATGACCATCACCGAAAGCGGGCTGACGTTCGAGCCACAATCGGCCGATCTGCAACTTGCCTTGGGCTATGTTCTGGCGGACCGCAACGAACGTGTCCGGGCGCTGGAAGTGTTTGCAAAAGTTCATGCCGCGGAGCCAACGCATCACGACGCTTTGATGGCTCTTGCGGGTGCGATGATCTGGGACGGCGACTACGCACGGGCCGCGGACCTTTACCGCCGCGCGCTGGCGATCAAGCCTCTGGACGATACGCGTATCCGTCTCGGAAAATGCCTGCTTGAGCTTCGTCAGCGGGAAGAGGCGGAAGCGCTCTTTCGCACAGCCGCCCATGGGTTGAGCAAAATGGCTGCGCCTTCAGTCATCGCGATGGTATCCGCATCGCATGGGCGAATCTTTCTGCAGCCGAGTGCGGCGCTGGATTTTTTGCGCGCCCGAAACAATTGATTATCAGGCCCGGAATTGCCTTCGGTAAACACCCGTTTCGCGCGACATCAGGTTGACGAGGTCGTGCGTGCGCTGCGTGTTTTCTTCCGTGAAAACCTCTGTTCGCAAATTCCACTTTTCGCGCTTCACTGGAAAGCATTGAGCGACCGGCGTTCCTTTGCGCAACACACCGCTGAAATTTGCGTCGCGCCATCGTGACGGAAAATGAATCCAGCCATCGCGATAGTTGTCGCAGTCGACCCATCCCGTCAGCGTCGTAAACGGCAAATCGAATCTGTTGACGGGATGCGTGAACAGCAGGGAGTAATTCTCTGGCGCCTCGATGGTCCACAGATTGTGAAACTTGATGACGAAGCGGTCGGATTCGAAGAACGGCGTGCCCGTCAGTTGGGTGCTGTCGTGCAGTCCGATAGGCGAGCGCGGGAAGTTCACGGTGCTGCACGGCGGCAAATCGTTGTCCCAGGAAAATTCACCGTTCTCGACCTTGATGTCGCAGATCAGCGGGATCAGAAAACCCGACGTCATCGCGTCCACGAATGGCGGGCAACGCTTCACGGTGTCGTTCTGGCCACCCATGATCTCGCTGGAAACCTCTTGCGGCATGGTCTTCAGCCAGTCCGGCAGGCCTTGCGCCGCAGGGATCGGCGGCGGCAACAGGCCTTCAAGTTCTTTCGGGCAGCGAAATGTCAGCAATTGCAAAGTGTCAGACGGGGGCATAACTGCAGCAAATCTCATAAATGATAAGGAGAATGTCGTCCGGCTCGATGTTTGACTTTATCATGCACATCGTTGGCTCGCTACTCTTATGCCGCGGCCATGCGGACCGGCAAATATGCGCCGATTGAATTCGTATGCGTGCAAACGAACCTCGAGCAGCAGCTGTTCACCCGTGGCCCGTCATCCTTAACGAAATTCCAACACAACAAAGCCAAAGTTGGGCTCCATCTGTTTCGTCCATCTCGACGTCAGGTTATATTTCCGGCATGCGATTTTGGGTTCCAGCTCTGATTTTGATCGCGTTGTGCGGTCCGGCGCATGCGGACCTGCGCATCACGCGTGATCACGGCGGCTATGTCGAAGAGTACAAGGAAAAGTACGCACGTATTCGCGCGCGCGGCGAGCGCGTCATTATCGACGGTATTTGCAACTCTGCCTGTACGATGGTTTTCGGTATCGTGCCGATGAATAAGATCTGTGTAACCCCGCGCGCAAGCCTTGGATTTCATCTGGCGTACTACGACAAGTCCTGGACGTTTGGCATGAAGGTCAACAGCAGCGCAGGGACGGCGGACCTGATGTCCTATTATCCGCCATCCGTGAAGTCGTGGATCAGCCGCAACGGCGGCCTCACCAACGATATGAAGAAGATCAAGAACGGCACGGATCTCTGGCAGATCGTCGATCCGTGCCCGGAGGACTTCCTCTAAGATCCAGTTGCTTCAATAAAGCGTGCCGTCCTTGTGGGTGAAAATCCACTGTCCCGGCGCAGCCATCTTCGCTTCGAGATCGTCCGCCGGATAAGAGCCTTCATCGCCTGCCGAGCGGTCGCCGATCTCAATATAGATCACATCCTGCTCTGTGCGGTTGATGAGATGATGTGCGCGGCCGGCCGCAGGAAAGCCCGCGCACATGCCCGGGGAGAGCTCGATCTCGCCTTCGTCGGTAATTAATGTCGGTTTGCCTTCGAGGATGTAGATGAATTCGTCTTGCTTGCTATGCCTGTGCAACAGTGCGGATTCTCCGCCCGGAAACAACTTGGTCAGGTTCACCCCGAAATTCTTTAATCCGAATGCATCGCCCAACTGGCGCTTTTCGCGCTTGAGCATCCGCGAAAAGAACGGCTCGGGATAATTCGAAGGCTTGGTGCGCGGGGGGACAGAGGTTGCGAGGAGTGCAATCGGTAAAGACTTTGTTTGTCCAGTCACGTCTTATCCTCAGAATGTGACGACACCGCGGATCGATTCTCCGCGCTTCATCAGATCGAACGCCTTGTTGATGTCGTTGAGCGGCATCACGTGGGTGATCATCGGATCGATCTGAATCTTGCCCTGCATGTACCAGTCGACGATTTTCGGCACATCGGTGCGGCCGCGCGCGCCGCCGAACGCGGTGCCCTTCCAGACGCGGCCGGTGACAAGCTGGAATGGCCGGGTGGCAATCTCAGCGCCTGAAGGTGCAACGCCGATCACGATCGACTGGCCCCAGCCGCGGTGGCACGCTTCAAGCGCCTGCCGCATCACCGTGACGTTGCCGGTGCAGTCGAAAGTGTAGTCCGCGCCGCCGATCTGGTCTTCCTTGGTCTTGGTCATGTTGACGAGGTGAGGGACGAGGTCCTTGCCGACCTCAGTCGGGTTGACGAAATGCGTCATGCCGAAGCGCTCGCCCCAGGCCTTGCGGTCGTTGTTGATGTCGACGCCAATGATCATGTCGGCGCCGGCGAGGCGCAGGCCCTGCAGCACGTTGAGGCCGATGCCGCCGAGGCCGAACACGATCGCCTTGGCGCCTTGCTCGACCTTTGCTGTATTGATCACCGCGCCGATGCCAGTGGTGACGCCACAGCCAATGTAGCAGACCTTATCGAACGGTGCGTCTTCGCGGATTTTTGCCACTGCGATTTCCGGAAGCACGGTGTAATTCGCGAAGGTCGACGTGCCCATGTAGTGGTGAATCGGCTTGCCGCCGAGCGAGAAGCGGGAGGTGCCGTCCGGCATCAGGCCCTGACCCTGGGTGGCACGGATCGCGGTGCAGAGGTTGGTCTTGCGCGACAGGCAGGAGGGGCACTGGCGGCATTCCGGCGTGTAGAGCGGTATGACGTGGTCGCCTTTCTTGACGCTGGTCACGCCGCGGCCGACATCGACGACAACGCCGGCACCCTCGTGGCCGAGGATTGCCGGGAAAAGACCTTCCGGATCGGCGCCCGACAAGGTGAATTCGTCGGTGTGACAGACGCCGGTCGCCTTGATCTCGACCATCACTTCGCCCTCGCGGGGGCCTTCGAGCTGAACGGTGGTGATCTCGAGCGGTTTCCCGGCTGCGGTGGCAACGGCGGCGCGAACATCCATGAGTGAACCCTTTGTCTTATTGGTCTGCGTATTATCGGTCTGCGTTTTTTGAACGCATGGCCCAGCGTATTTGACGATTGCCCGACACCATAGGATCGGGCAAGCAGATGCGCAAATGAGTACATCGCCTTCTCAAACAACATTCGAATCGATCGCCGGGCGCGCCGCGCCTGCGGTCTTTGTCGTGCTGTGGAGCACCGGATTTATCGGTACCAAGTATGTGCTGGCCGGAGCCGAGCCGCTGACCTATCTCGCGGTGCGGATGGCCATCGCTGCTGTGCTGATGGGGGTGATCGCCGCGATCTGGCGTGCGAAATGGCCAAGGGGCGCGGATGTTTTTCACAGCGCTGTTTCGGGCCTTTTGGTGCACGGATTTTATCTTGGCGGCACATCGGTGGCGATTTACCACTCGGTGCCTGCGGGATTGTCGGCGCTGATTCCGGGATTGCAGCCGATCCTGATGTCCACGCTGGCAAACCGCTGGCTTGGCGAACGTGTCACACCGCTGCAATGGACTGGATTGTTCATGGGGCTGGCGGGCACACTGACTGTACTGCATGGACGCAACATGTCGGGGGATGCGGGTTGGGGCTGGCTTGCGACCTGTGTCGCGCTGCTCAGCATTACGCTCGGGACGCTCTATCAGAAACGCTATTGCAGCCAGATCGACTGGCGCTCCGGAAATTGCGTCCAGTTTTTTTCCGCCGCACTTCTGTTCACAGCCGGCGCGTTTCTGTTCGAGACGCGTGTGATCGTCTGGAATCATGAATTTGTTTTCGGCCTGACGTGGCTCGTGCTGGTGCTGTCGATCGGATCGATCGGCTTGCTGTACTGGCTGATCCGCCATTCGGCGGCGACGCGCGTCGCGAGCTTTTTCTATCTGGTGCCGGGCACGACGGCGCTGATGGCCTATCTGCTGTTCGACGAGCGGCTGGACATGCTTTCAATCGCGGGCATGGCGATCTGTGCTGCTGCGGTCCTGCTGGTGAACAAGAGCACTGCAGCGGCGCGAAGTTAAGGTTCGCGCGTCTTGGCATAGGCGGCAAGCGCGCGTGCACGTGCAGCCTTGTGGTCCACGATCGGCTCGGGATAAGTTTTGCCGAGCGTGACGCCAGCCGCAGCAAGCTCCATGGGCGTTGCTTCCCACGGCTGATGGATCAGCTTTGCCGGAAGTTGCGCCAGCTCCGGCACCCACTTTGAGACGTAAGCACCGTCCGGATCGAATTTCTCGCCCTGCAGTATCGGATTGAAAACCCGGAAATAGGGTGCTGCATCCGCGCCAGAACCTGCAACCCATTGCCAGCTTGCCGGATTGCTGCCGGGATCGGCATCCACCAGCGTATCCCAGAACCATTTCTCGCCATGCCGCCAGTCGAGCAGCAGGTGCTTGACCAGAAACGAGGCGACGACCATGCGCACGCGATTATGCATGACACCGGTGTGCCAGAGTTCACGCATGCCGGCATCGACGATGGGATAGCCGGTTTGGCCGCGTTGCCACGCGTGAAGGGCCTTTGCGTCGCGCCGCCACGGAAATGCATCGAACGACGATTGCAGATTGTCTTCCGCGAGGTTCGGAAGATCGAACAGCAGATGGCGGGAAAATTCGCGCCAGCCAAGCTCGCTCAGAAATTTTCCGACGTCGCTGGCGACGGCGGGTTTCTGGGCGGCAGCGAAGTTCGCCGCATGCCAGACTTGGCGCGGACTGATTTCACCGAACCGCAGATGCGGCGACAGGCGAGAGGTGCCGTCGCGATCCGGCCGGTCGCGCAATGACGCATATCCCTTGATATCGTTTTCAAGAAAATTATGAAGCCGTTCCTGCGCGGCATTCTCGCCGGGCGTCCACGTTTCGCGCAGGCCGCCAGCCCAGTCGGGATGCTTCGGCTCAAGATTCCATGAGCCGAGATCGTCGCTGGCGACAGCGGGGCCGGGCTTCAGCTGTTTCGGCGCGGGCACGGGGCGTGGCTGATCGCCGAGGCTCAGAACGCGCTTCCAGAATGGCGTGAACACACGCAGGCCACGTCCATCCTTGTTGCGCACGTTTGTTGGTTTGACCAGTAAGTCACTCGCGAAGCTGCGCGCCGAAACGCCGATCTTTTCGAGTGCGGTTCGGGCATCGCGCTCGACAGCGGATTGATCGGGAACTTCGCTTTCGATCCAGTGTACCGCAGAGGCCTGAACTTCCTGCGCGAGGTCAGCAATGACTTTGGCGGCCGCGCCCCTGCGAAGTACCAGCGTTTGTCCATGCTTGGCGAGGTTTACCTGGAGGCTTCTCAGCGATTGCGCCAGCCACCATCGCGATGCGCCGCCAAGAGGGCGTCCGCGCTGTGGGCGAAGGGAGGGGCTTTCCTCGTCCAGCACGTAGAGGCAGACAAGCGGAGCACCGCTTTCCGCTGCTGCGTGCAGAGCAGGGTGATCGGACAACCTCAGGTCGTCGCGGAACCAGACAATCATGGGAGGGGGTGCGGAGTGCGGCATCGTCGGCCACCATCAAGGAAACCGCAGGTCTTCGCAATCGCGCCATCCATTTGATCGCAACATCCCACAAAAAAAGAGGACGCTTAGCGTCCTCTTTTTCTTTGCCGTAGGCAGCGATCACTTCGGCTGCGGAACGATCCGGATATAAGGCTTTGGCGACTTCCAGCCGCCCGGATAGATCGTCTTGGCTTCGTCGTCGGAGACCGAGCCTGCGATGATGACGTCGTCGCCCTGTTTCCAGTCGGCAGGGGTGGCAACACGATGCTTGGCAGTGAGTTGCAGGGAGTCGATCACGCGCAGGATCTCATCGAAGTTCCGTCCGGTGGTCATTGGATAGACCAACACCAGCTTCACCTTCTTGTCCGGTCCGATCACGAATACGGTGCGCACGGTGGCATTGTCTGCAGCAGTGCGGCCATCAGCGCCACCCGAGGTGTCAGCCGGCAACATGTTGTAGAGCTTTGCGACCTTGAGTTCAGTGTCGCCGATCATCGGATAGTTCGGCGCATAGCCCTGCGTTTCCTTGATGTCCTCGCCCCACTTCTGATGGCGATCCACGGGGTCCACGCTGATGCCGATCAGCTTGACGCCGCGCTTGTCGAATTCGGGCTTCAGCCGAGCCAGCGTGCCGAGTTCGGTGGTGCAGACCGGAGTGAAATCCTTCGGGTGCGAGAATAGCAGCGCCCAGCTATTGCCAATCCAGTCGTGAAAATGAATGCGTCCTTCGGTGGTATCGGCCTCGAAATCGGGAGCCACCGCGCCAATCTGGATCGTCATAAATCTGCCTCATGTCCTTAGAGTTTCAGCGAAATTTTGTGCCCGAACGTATATCCGTCCGGGACATTGCGCGATAGGGGCAGCAAAAAGGACAAGTTCTTTCCCGGAGCGAAGGCCTTTCAGAAAATCTCTGCTGCCGTGAGGCAGATGACTGAAAATTCATACTCGCCGCGTCATGCGCTCACTTTTTCGCAATGCCCCGAATTTGACTTTGATGCGCCGCAACGCCGCCGGTTCCCGTTGTCATTGGTGAACCTTGCGGGCGGTCAGTGCGACCAATCCGCAACCATAAGGGAAAGAAGCGTCACCCGAATCGGTTCCTTAACGCTTCGTTTACGTCCGCGTGAAAATGCTGCAGGACACAACAAGAGAATAGTAACATGACGTCCGCCCAGATCATCTCCAATGCTCCGCTTTCCGACCTGATCCGGAAAATCGAAACCGGCCTGACTGCAGACCGCGATGTGTCCGCTAACGCGCTTGCCTTTGTGCGAGATGGCGTGATCACCGGCGAGGGGCCGACGACCACAGGCCGCATTCACTTTTCCCGCGCCCTCGACGCCGACGACGCAGCCTGGTGCGCGCGCATTCTGACCGCTGCAGCGAACACCAATGAGCCGGTGAGCCGCGCGGAAGCCGAGACACTGTTCGAAATCAACAGGGCCGCGAGCGAGCGTAGCGACGATGGCCGTTTCGACGATCTTTTCGCCAAGGCCATTGTGCATCACGCGGCTGCAGCGTCCGGTCTGCCGGTGCCGCCCCGCTCGATTGCACTTTCACCTGAAACCGCGATTGAAAGTTGGGCGCCCACCACAGCCGTCGGTGTCAACACCGAGGTGCTGGAGTGGATCGCGAGCCAGATGCGCGGCACGCGCCGCAACAACCGCGCGCTGATGCGCCTTGTCGCGACCTTGATCGGTGCTGCAACCCTGCCTCTCGCCCATACGCTGCCGAACGTCTTCGACCTCGGCATGTAAGTTTCGCAACTAAAGAGCGGCAGGCGCTATTTTGCGCCTGCTGTTTTCGCCGTCTCCGGAAGACCGACGGTCCGGCCCGGAAATCCCGCCACATCGAAATAACGCTGCTGCTGTACGCGCTGGAATTTCAGCACGGTCTGCAGGCCGTTCGCTGCGGGCTTGCCTGCAATCGTGGCCGCGAAGGCTCTCGGGACCTGGCCGTTCGGCATCGCTTCCGTCATGATCCGGCCGAGCAGGGCACCCTTGGGCTTGCGCTGGAGGTCGAGAAGGTAGGCTGCGGTAATGCCGACGTCGGCATTGCTCACGGGAAGTTCGTTGACAAAACCCGCTTTGAAGTCGGGGCCGATGGCCGCCATGAAATTCATGGTGTCGCCACGGCTGAAACTGCCGTGCATGCCCTGGCCTTGCCGCAGCACAGTGTCGGCAATCGAGATTGAGCACAGCGTCGGCTCATCGCATCCCTTGGAATAGGAGCGGAAGTTGACCACGATGGCGGGATGCGGCGTCACGGCCCTGCCATTCAGGCTGAGCGCTGACAACGGCAGCGTGCCGGGAATGCGTCCGAGCCGCTGGTCCACGAAAATGCCGCTGACGTAATCCTGCTCCAGCAGCGCATTCACGGCGCGCCTCGCCAGCTTGCGATCCTTCTTCGGCAGGTAGATCAGGTCGGAGCCGCCGTTGGTCGCCACGACCAGATCCGGGCTCACCGCGTTCTTGCCGAGCAGGCCATTTCCGGCTTTCGGATAGGCGTTAGGACCGACAGGTGCATTCTTGTCGTTCGGATCGAACAGCGGCAGGTCGAGCGCCTTCGCCAGATCGAGTGCGAGGAAACCGAGCGGAAGAAAACCTTCCGGCGTGTCGGGATAGGTGTTCTTCACTGTCGGGCTGGTCTTGCTTTCCTTGGAGATGGTCGAGAAGCCGTGGTCAGCCGAGACGATGATGTTGGTCGTCGCCGACAGGCCAAGATCGTCCAGCGCCTTGCGAAGCTGCGCGAGATTGTTGTCGGCGTTCTTGATCGCTGCGAGGGAAGAGGGACCGTTTATGCCCGGCGTCACGCTGTTGAGGCTGTCGCCCTGATTGTGCTGTGTGCCGTCAGGATCGCGCGACCAGAACACCAGCACGAACGGCTTGTTGCGGGCCTTGAACATCGGCAGCACGACCTTGCTGGCGACGTCTGCGAAATATTCCTGCTGCTTGACGTTGGCCGTTGTTGTGCCGGGTGTCTTGGAGTCACCGGCCTTGCCGTTGTCACCGCGTCCTGGCGCGACGGCCGGAAGGCTGGCTGTGGCTAATGCGGCTTTCATTTCGTCGGAAAGGGGAATGCCGATCAGCTTGCCGTCCTTTTCGGCGGCGCCGGTCTGGTCATCGATGGTGATGGTCTTGGTGCCGGTGCGCTCTGTGTGATCGAACAGGAAGGTGGGGCCGACCTTGCCGATGGCTGCTGTGCTGAAACCGGCGTCGCGCGCGGCCTTCAGCAGCGTTTCCTCATTGAGATAGTCGCCGTTGAACTGCTCATCGACCTCGCCCAGGATCTGGTTATGCTCGATGAACGGCACCACCGTGCCGGCCTGGCTCGCGACCGATGTCACCGGCCTGCTGGTATAGATCGAGTTGCTGAAGGTGCCTGTGTCGCCGAGATAATGTCCGGTCGACATGCCCGATGCATTGGCCATGGTGAAGGTCGGGAACAGGGAGTGGGGGTTCTTGAAGTTCACCCCCTTGTCGCGCAGGGCAGCCATGGCGGGGGCGGTTTCCGGGGTCACTTTGAGCGCCCGGAGACCGTCGGGGACGAACAAAATCAGGTTGCGGGGCTGATTGTTTTGGGCGAAAGCCGGTACAGGCAGGCTTGCCGACGACAAAGCCAGAAAACCGAAGCAAAAGAATGAAATGGGGCGGTGCATGGGAGACTCGCTGGTGGGCGGATATGCAGATCAACGCGGCTATCCGGACGGTAACTTGGTGTAGTTTCTGTCCGCGACAGAATTGTTACAACCGGCTTCGCATGCCAAATTGCGGCTCAGGGCTGCCCAGCCTGAACCCGCCGTTCCTTAAGGTCCAGATCACTCCATGTTCAAAAAGATACTGATCGCCAATCGCGGCGAAATCGCTTGCCGGGTCATCAAGACCGCGCGCCGGATGGGCATCAAGACGGTCGCTGTCTATTCGGACGCCGACCGCGATGCGCTCCATGTCGAGATGGCCGACGAGGCTGTCTTCATCGGTCCGCCGCAGGCCGCCGAGAGCTACCTCGTGATGGAGAAGATCGTGGAGGCCTGCCGCCAGACCGGGGCCGAGGCGGTCCATCCGGGCTACGGCTTCCTGTCCGAGCGCGAGGCATTTCCGCGTGCGCTCGCAGCTGCCGGTGTCGTCTTCATTGGACCGAACCCCGACGCGATTGCCGCGATGGGCGACAAGATCGAATCGAAGAAGGCGGCGGCCAAGGCCAATGTCTCCACCGTGCCGGGTTATCTCGGCGTGATCGAGGACAGTGCGCACGCGGCCAAGATCGCCGACGAGATCGGCTACCCGGTGATGATCAAGGCCTCGGCCGGCGGCGGCGGCAAGGGCATGCGCATCGCGCATTCGAAGTCCGAGGTCGCCGAAGGCTTCAACCTCGCCAAGGCCGAGGCCAAGGCCTCGTTCGGCGACGACCGCGTCTTCATCGAGAAGTTCATCGTCGACCCCCGCCACATCGAGATCCAGGTGCTGGGCGACAAGCACGGCAACGTCATCTATCTCGGCGAGCGCGAATGCTCGATCCAGCGCCGCAACCAGAAGGTCATCGAAGAAGCGCCGTCGCCGTTGCTCGATGAGGCCACCCGCCGCAAGATGGGCGAGCAGGCTGTCGCGCTGGCCAAGGCCGTGAACTACGATTCCGCGGGCACCGTGGAATTCGTCGCGGGACAGGACAAGAGCTTCTACTTCCTGGAAATGAACACGCGCCTTCAGGTCGAGCATCCGGTGACCGAGCTCATCACCGGCATCGATCTTGTCGAGCAGATGATCCGCGTTGCGGCGGGTGAAAAGCTCGCGCTGGCGCAGAAGGATGTCACGCTGACCGGCTGGGCCGTCGAGTCCCGCGTCTATGCTGAAGATCCGTTCCGCAATTTCCTGCCGTCGATCGGGCGGCTGGTGAAGTATCGTCCGCCTGCGGAAAGCAAGGTGGGTGATATCACCGTACGCAACGATACCGGTGTGCAGGAAGGCGGCGAAATCTCGATCTATTACGATCCGATGATCGCCAAACTGGTGACCCACGCATCATCGCGCGCTGCCGCCATCGAGGCACAGTCGCAGGCGCTGGATGCGTTTTATGTCGACGGTATCCGTCACAACATTCCATTCCTTTCGGCGCTGATGAACCATCCGCGCTGGCGCGAGGGCAATCTCTCCACCGGTTTCATCGCCGAGGAATTTCCGAAAGGCTTTGGCCCGCGCACGCCGGAAGGCGAGACAGCCAACCGGATCGCAGCCGTTGCCGCTGCGGTCGATCACATTCTGGGCGAGCGCAAGCGGCAGATTTCCGGCCAGATGCAGGGTCGCGCCGTATCGCGCGAACGCCGCCGCGCGGTCTGGCTCGACCGCAACGAAATTCAGCTTGAGGTCGCCCGCGACGGTGACGGAATCGTCGTGCGTCTGGTCGGCGCGGACGGACAGCTTGGTCAGCCTGTCACCTTGCTTTCGAACTGGAAGCCCGGCGATCCGGTCTGGCAGGGCAGCATCGCGGGCCATCCGGTCTCGGTGCAAGTAAGACCGATGCCGAATGGCTTCCGGCTTGCCTATCAGGGCTACGAGTTGCCGGTGCAGGTTTTCACCGAAACGGAAGCAGCGGCTGCGCGACTGATGCCTGTGACGTCCGCCGCCGATACCGGCAAGAAGGTGCTGTGCCCGATGCCGGGTCTGGTGATCTCCATCGCTGTGACCGAAGGGCAGGAGGTTAAGGCCGGTGAAACGCTCGCCGTGATCGAAGCGATGAAGATGCAGAACGTGCTGCGCGCCGAGCGCGACGGCGTGGTGAAGAAAGTCGCCGCGACGCCGGGCGCGACGCTGGCGGTCGATGCGCTGATCCTCGAATTCGCCTGAGGTTTTCATGGTCCCGCAGGAAAAGCGCGAAGCATTCCGGGCGATCCTGTCGGGCAAGGATGTCATCAAGCCGGGATCGGTTTACGATCCGATCTCGGCGCGCATCGCGGAAGATGTCGGATTCGAACTCGGTCTGTTCGGCGGCTCGGCGGCATCGCTGACCATCCTCGGTGATCCGGACCTGTTGCTGATCACGCTCTCCGAACTGGCCGAGCAGGTGCGGCGCATTTGCCGCGCCGGAAAAATCCCGGTGCTGGTCGATGCCGATCACGGCTATGGCAACGCGCTGAATGTCCGCCGCACGGTGCAGGAGCTGGAAGCCGCAGGCGCGGCCGGTCTGACCATTGAGGATACGCTGCTGCCGCAAGCTTACGGGCAGGCCAAGCCGCAGGTGATTTCCGTTGAGGAAGGCGTCGGCAAGATGAAGGCCGCGCTCGACGGCCGCTCCGATCTGTCGCTGGTGATCGTCGGGCGCACAGGCGCTGCGTCGATCACCAATATTGATGACGCGGTGGCGCGTGCCAAAGCCTACGAGGCCACTGGCGTCGATGCGTTGTTCTTCACCGGGCTGAAGACCCGCGCCGAGCTGCAGGCGATCTCAGGTGTGACAAAACTGCCGATCATCATGGGCAGCGCGGACGGCGAGCTTGCCGATACGGCGTTCCTTGCGAGCCAGCGCGTGCGCGTCGCCAATCAGGGGCATCAGCCGATCGCCGCTGCGACACAGGCCGTCTATGATACGCTCAAGGCGTTGCGTGACAGTACGTCGCCGAAAGACCTTAAGGGGCTGCCGTCGAGCGAGCTTACCAATCGCGTGATGCGGGACGCCGATGTGAAGACGCGCATCGCCAATTTTCTCGGGTTGAAGAAATAACCCCCTACAGGTGGTTCGATGGTCGATGTCATCCGCCACGTCATCGTCAGAGGCAAAGTGCAGGGCGTCGGCTATCGTGCCTGGATCGCAGGTGAAGCCGAGGCGCGAGGACTTGGGGGATGGGCGCGCAACCGCAGGGATGGCACGGTGGAGGCGGTGTTGTCCGGATCGGATGAGGCGGTCGCTGCGTTGATTGCTAAATGCCAGCACGGACCCGGCATGGCGCGCGTGTCTGGTGTGGACAACCAGCCCGCGTCCGAGGACATGCTGAGACTTCGTGCCGCCAGCGAAAAATTCTCCGTTCTGCCGACAATCTGAAAATCTGACTTATCGCGCGCTAGAGTGCGATCCAGTTTCGCTGAATCACACTCGTCGCCCATTTTTCTGTTTGGGTATGATCTTTTCCGAAAACCGGTTTCCACCCTCGGGTCAAGCACGAGGGCAAGCTTTTCGGGATCATGCCCTGGCTTCCTTGCGGAATGTCGCGGCAAGAATCCGCAGCGCTGCACGCTTCGAGGCATCGCTGACGCGTGAATAGAGCATCACCTTCGATGGGGCGAGGCGGGGCAATCCAAGCGCCGGTCCGACATCGATCATGCCCGCAGGTGCGATCCGCCGTGCGAGCGGCGCCACCGCAAGGCCTGCAGCGGCTGCGGCGACGACAGCGCTGACGCCTCCGCCGATAAAAGCCTCGGTCCATTTGACGCGGGCTTTATCGAGCGCGCGGACTGCGGTGGCGCGTACGCCGCAGGGGGCGGCGAGGGTCGCGATGCGCAATGTCTCTCCCTTGGTCCACTGAAAGCCGGCCGATGCGAACCAGCCGAAGTCGTCGGTGCAGAGCGTTTCCCCGCCGCGGCGACTGCCTTCCTGACGCACGACAACAGCATCGAGCTCGCCGCCGTCGAATGCATCGAGCAATGTACGCGAGAAATCGATGGTCACAGCAAGCGTCAGTGATGACGACGCGCCATTCAGTTTTTCCAGAATGGGAACGAGTTCGGGACCGGCCGCATGATCGCTGATGCCGAGGGTCAATTGCTGTCGCACCGGAGCCGATCCGGACAAGGCGCGGTCGTGCGCGGAGATCAGCGCGCGGGCGTTGTCCTGAAAGGCCGCGCCATCGGCGGTGAGGCGGACCGCACGGGGAGAGCGTTCCACCAGCCGCTTTCCAAGCGTGGCCTCAAGCCGCTGGAGTTTCATGCTGATGGCGGCTTGCGTTGTGCCAAGCACTTCCGCGGCGCGGGTGAAGCTTTGTAACTCGGCCACCAGCAGGAAGGCCTGTACGGTCGGGATGTCGAGCGTGGTCACGTTATCATCACATATCGTTATGATTGAAATGTATAATCATAAGATACCAATATGATGGTGAAGGTCTAGCTTCCTTGTCACGCGCTGATGCGCAAGACAGGAGACAAGTCCATGCCCCTCATCACAGTCCAGTACACCTCGCAACGTCATATCCCCAAGGCTGATATCGCCGCTGCCGTCACCAAGCTCTCGGCGGATATTCTGCACAAGGATCCGAAGGTCACCGCGGTGATCGTGCAATCGGTCGATCCTGCGGACTGGTTCGCCGGCGGTCGCTCGCTGGCCGACCAGAAACTCGCCAGCGTCTGGGTCGATATTCACATTTCCGACGGCACCAACAGCAAGGACGAGAAGGCCGATTTCATCGCTGCAACTTTCAAGCGGATGGATGATCTGCTCGGGCCGCTGCACAACGAGAGCTACATCTATGTCCACGACGCGCGTGCGGATGCTTACGGGTTCGGTGGGTTGACGCAGGAGCGGCGTTATATCGCAGGCAAGCTTGCGGCGGCGGCTCCTCGCAGTGCTGCGGCCTGAGTGGTGCGCTCGCCGAAGGTTCTTCGAGGATCGCAAGGTTTTCGAAGAGCCTTCGGTGAAAAACGCCGTCGGGCGAGCTTCAAAGACTCCGGTCGATTCCCATGCGAGGGCGTGCCGTCAGGATGCTGTTTCGCTGCGCGAGTGCGAGATCGTAATCCGGCTTGAGCGCGAGGGCAGAATCGAAACTCGCAAGCGCGTCCTCCTGCCGTCCAAGATGCTGAAGGGCGACGCCCCGGTTATAATGAAGCAGCGCAATGTTGGGCTGCAGGCCGATCGCAAGCCCGATCTGATGCTCCGCCGCCTCGAATTTGCGTTGCTGAAGCAGAGCCACGCCGAGCAGATACATCGCATCGACGTGGTTCGGTTGCGCCTCCAGAATGGCCCGGTAGACGCTTTCGGCTTCCACGATCCGCCCGCGCTGGTGCAGGTTTTTGGCGGTGGTCAGATCGGCCGGGACAGTGGCGCGCCGATTGGCACTGAGCGTCTTGAGTAGCCGCGATGCATCGGGGTGTTGCGGGTCGGCATCCAGGATTTGCCGGCAGGCGCGCGCCGCTCCGTCGCGATCGCCGTCCTTTTCCATACGCAACGCGCGTGCAAAAACTACGGGCAGGCTGAGAGGCTCAAGCTTGCTTTGAGGATTGCGCCGGTCAGACGTGCTGACGTGCAAACATTCAACGTGCCGTTCGATGCCGCCGAAATCATATTTGTAGGGGAAGTCGCCGGTTTGCAGGTCGTAGACCTTGAAGCCTTTTTCAATGCCCCAGCGCACGCACTGCAGATGAAGCACGAAGCCGGGCGGCGGGCGCTTGACGTTCAGGTCGCGGCCATTCAGCAGGCTGATCAGCGTGCCGTTCTTCCAGTCGATCAGGCTGGCCTGAATGCCGATCCGTGTGTCTCCTTGCCAGAGGATCGGCAGATACAGTGCATTGTCGGCGAAACAACAGCGCAGCATGTTGCGAAAATTGTTCATCATCCCGTAGGGCAGCCGCGGATTGTAACGCGCAGCCAGCTTGGCAGCCCATTGCAACTCCCAGAATTTCAGCAGCGCCTCAATGTCCTCTTCGATCGTCTCCGGTGTGGGCGTGGTGATCCTGTATTCGCCGTCTTCCGCCTGTCTCAGTGCGGCGCGCGCGTTTCGCCGCGCTTTCGCGTCGAGCCTTTCATAGAGAAAGGCGTCCCAGCTGCCGGGCAGGTTCACATAGACGTAGATGTCGTGATCGATGCCATCGCCATCGTCGGGGCGCTGGACCTTTTCGGTGATGAAACCGGGCGAGGGGAATTCATTCAGGAAAAGGGCGAGGCGCTCCGGCGACGCGAAGATGTTTTCCAGATGCAGCCTCGCCCAGTTCAACTGCCGGGTATGAGCCGCGAAGGCGGGGATGACATCCTGCTGAAACTGCGGGTCGCAAATGAACCCGGTATAACCCGCGAAATACCCGCCACCGGTGCGCAACTCGTTGCGGAAGGTGCCATCGCGATTTTGTTCAGTCCGCAGTTGCAGCGGGAAGAAGCCGACATAGTCCGGAGAGGCGGCGCTGGTCTTCGCTGCAAGGACGATCCACTGACAGCCTAGTTTCTCAAACCACCCCGCGATCCATGTCCATGACATGTAAAGCTGCGCTTCGGGGTCCGCTTGGTACACAGCCTCCCAATTGCTCCGAACGCGGAGCAACTCATCCCGGCTCTGGATAACATCCACATGCATGGCGTTGACCTTTGCTCCTGGGAGCGTCGGCACACGAATGAGCGGTGTCTGCGGACGAAGGTTGTGTTGGTTGTCGTTCCTTGCACGTCTCCAAATTGCGCCCTGATTACGCCATGGACAGCTGTCGCTGGCAAGGCGGGCAAGGCGGCGTTCAGGCTCCGAAGACCTCTTCAAAGGCCTGCTTCAGGGCCACGTCGACATCGTGCATCGTGACCGGCAGCCCGAGATCGACAAGGCTGGTGACGCCATGGCGCGGGTCCTGAACCCCGCAAGGGACGATGCCCGAAAAATGCGACAGATCGGGTTCGACGTTGATCGAGATGCCATGGAGGCTGACCCAGCGCTTCAGGCGCACGCCGATCGCGGCGATTTTGTCCTCGTGGGAGGGGCCTTTTTCGGGCCGCGCGACCCAGACGCCGACGCGATCCTCGCGGCGCTCACCCCGGACATTGAAGGCGGCGAGGGCGCGGATCGTGAACTGCTCGAGGCTGGCGACATAGGCCCGCACATCGGGACGGCGGCGCTTGAGGTCCAGCATCAGGTAGACTACCCGCTGGCCGGGGCCGTGATAGGTAAACTGCCCGCCGCGGCCGGTGGCAAAGACCGGAAACCGGGCATCGATCAGGTCATCGGGCCGGGCGCTGGTTCCTGACGTATAGAGCGGGGGATGCTCCAGGAGCCAGACCAGCTCAGGGGTATGCCCGGCGGCAATGTCCGCGGCCCGCTTCTCCATAACCTCCAGCGCGTCCTGATAGGCCACCGGCGAATCGGCAATCAGCCATTCGGCGGGCGGGCCGGACTGGGCGAAAAACGACGTCGAAATAAGGTCTTCGCGCCGGGCCTGGAGGGCATTAACCATTGGGTAACCATAACCGTGGTGATCTTCGGTATCGTTCATTTGTGGATGCGGAAGTCAAAGTGCCAACCCTCGATAACGTCTCTGTCGATCTGATGGTGGTTCTCGGAACCACCTCGATGCCGGTCCATCAGGTGATGCGGCTGAGCCGCGGCGCGATCATCGAACTCGACGCCACGGAGCAGGACGAGGTCAAGGTCTTGGCCAATAACCTGCCGGTTGCCAGCGGCGTCGTGGTCGTCAACCGCAACCGCATCGCGGTCGAAGTCAAGCAAATGCTGCCCCGGACGCCTGATCACAGATAATCCAGAAAGCCTTGCCGAAGCATCGGCATAGGCCTTGTCCCTCCAATCCTGATTTGTTACACGGGCGCTGTCGATCCGCTCCGGGTGCGAATCCGGTGCCGATCTTTTAGCGCTCGTGGCGGAATTGGTAGACGCGCTGCCTTGAGGTGGCAGTCCGTAACAGGGTGGGGGTTCGAGTCCCTCCGAGCGCACCACCTCGCAAATCAGCATTGAAATCGTTGAGTTTTTTGCTCCGCGGGCCCGCTGTGCATGGGCAAGGAATAGCGGTTGCTTCAACGGGATCATGCGGCAGCCCATTTTATGGGACTGGATAGTACGGCCGGGATCTCGGATTACGATTTATCGACGCGTCGTAGCCAGGGCCTTTCGTAAAGCCCGCGCGAGTATCTCCACTGAATAGGGCTTTCTGATCAGTTCGATTCTGCCTTTGATGTTCTCGGTCAGGGCGGTTGAATATCCGCTCGTCAGCAAAATAGGAAGGCCGGAATATCGTTCCGATATGTGTGTCGCGAACTCGACGCCGTTCATACCGGGCATCATCACATCAGAGAAAATCAGATCGAACGCGAATTCATCTTTTTCAATGAGAGCCAGTCCTTCATTCGCAGATTTGACCCACTGAATTGCATAACCAAGGTCCCGAAGTAACTCAGAGGTAAATCCTCCAACTTCGTCGTTATCTTCAACCAACAGAATTCGCTGGCCTGTTCCACTGTATAACCCGCCACGCGCTGTTTCCGCCCCGCCGGCCGGTTCGAGTGATGCCGTGGCTCTTGGAAGATAAATAACAAACGTTGATCCTTTCATCAGTTCGCTTGTTACCCTGACTTCGCCGCCAGATTGTTTGGCAAAGCCGATTGCTTGGCTAAGACCGAGACCGGTTCCTTTCCCAACCTCCTTTGTTGTGAAGAACGGCTCGAAGATCGCATCAAGATTTTCCTCGAGTATTCCCGAGCCTTGGTCTGTCACTGCAATTCCGATGAATTCGCCTGATCTGCGTGGTTGATTGCGGAGCGGGGGGATTTCGTTTGTCGCAGTCGCGGAAATCAAAATGCGACCTTCTCCGCTCATGGCGTCGCGCGCATTTACAGCAAGATTAACTAGCGCAGTCTCAAACTGAACGATGTCCGCAACGGCCAGCAGGTTTTCTTCTTCCAGCCGCAGTTCGATTTGAATTCGGCTTCCGACAAGAGGCCGTATCAGGTTTGTAACGCTTTCGATCTGTGACCCGACATTAAAAACCTGAGGACTTAATGGCTGCCGACGCGCAAACGCAAGCAATTGCGAGGTGAGCTTGGACGCACGGTCAACGGTATCGGAAATTGCATCGACATACCGGTTGCGACGGTCGATTGGTAAATCCCGTCTCCGCAGAAAATCGACCGCTGATCGAATGACGGTAAGTAGATTGTTGAAATCGTGAGCGACGCCGCCTGTAAGCTGGCCCACCGCTTCCATCTTCTGAGCTTGGCGAAGAGCTTCCTCATTCTGCCTTCTGTCAGTCACATCCACGGCTTCTGAGAGAACGCCGATCAGCTTCGCGTTTTCGTCACGGACAGGTCGCATCGCAAAGTCAAAGTACCGATGACCAATCGGAAGATTGAGCGCCAGGTCAGCTTTTGCAATTTTTCCTCCAAGAGCTTTCTCAAAAATCGATCGTATCGTGTCTCCTGCGCCGATCGTTTCGGTAAACCACGGGCTTTGCCAGTAAGGCATGCCCACTAACTCGCCCGTTCTTGCGTTTATGTCGGCCAGAGCAACGGCATTTGCGTAGATGAGCCTGCCATCCAGGTCTATTAAGGCCTGATACTGATTAGTTGTTTCAAGGATGGCCCGAAGCTGTGCTTCATTGGATCGAAGCTGATCTGTCCGCTCCTGAATCCGCCCCTCTAGCCTGTCGTTGTCGCGTCTAAGGCCGATCTCTGCTTGCTTTGCCGCGGTTATGTCATGAGCCACACCAATGAAGCCGATGTGTTCTCCCGACGGATCCCATCTTGGCTGCGATTCAGATCGCATCCAACGCCATTGTCCGTCTGCGCGCCGATAGCGGCCCTCCAGAACGAACGGTTTCAGTGATGCTTCTCCGTTTAAGCTTTCGGAGACGATCCGAGACACATCCTCGGGATGAATGATGGTGCGCCAATCGAAGGTTAAAGCCTCGTCGTAGGGAAGGCCGAGAAATTCTAAATAGGCCAGATTTGCGAAAGCCCGCGTCCGGTCCAGCCGGGTGACCCACATGGGAACAGGAGCGCTGTCAGCAATAAGCCGAAAGCGTTCCTCACTCTCCCGCAGCATACCCTTCGCTAAAACTCGCTCGGTGATGTCGATATGCGCGCCGATCAGTCGGAGAGGCCGCCCGTCTTCGCCACGGTCTATTCGTGCTTCAGCGGCGATCCATCTCAGTTCTCCATCGCTCGGGCGGATAATGCGATATTCAGCCGAGTATCTCTGCGCCGTTCCTTTCACGCATTCCAGGAAGTATCTCTCAGTCCGTTCTCGGTCATCGGGGTGTATCCGTCTCACCCAATCTTCATGCGTTTCGTTGGCGGCTTCGGGTGGGAGTCCGTGGATCGTGAGATATTCGGGCGAGCGGTGGTTTTGAAATCCTTCCCGCAAGTCGACAACCACACCTCCGACGCGTGCGATCCGTTGAACTTCGGCAAGTTGGCCCTCACGATCCCGGAAGGCCTGTTCCGCGGAAGAGACGGACTGATCCAAGATCGCATTCCTCGCGCTGTGAGAAGGTCGGTTGGATGGTGCAATGCCGCACAATTGGTAAGCTGAAGGCTTACCTTAATTCGTTTCGCCAAATTTCGCCGACAGATTTTTGGGGCGCTTTACCGCCGTCTAAACGGGCGAAGCTGCTACTCGGCGGATTTCTTCAGATCGTCCAGATTCGGGTCTCTATCCGGGTCCTGATCAGGATGGTCCCAAGGTTCATCCAGGACCTCTTCCGGCTCATCGCCGTCTTCGCTTTTTGTCGGCTTCTTCGGATCGATCATCGGACGCCCCCTGTAGTTCTTTGCGGCTAGACCAGTACAAGGCCGGTCACTTTGCGCAGATCGTTCTCTGCCCTCCGCGCGGCCCGATAATCGTCAAGAAATTCGATGTTCGTGTACGCCCCTTGCTTCGCGAGCAGGTGATAGATGCTGCCGATATGGCGCAGCCAGAACTTCGGTGGGCCGGGCGGTAATCGCCGGGCCTCCAAAATGGTCATTCTGGCGTGGGCCATGAGGTAATCCGTTGCATCTGACATGCAGGACAACGGCGAGAGCACGCCCGTGTTCCATCAGGGAGAGGCGTTCGTAGGTCTAGCGGATGCTCGGGCCAGACGGCACATCCGTCCGGCTGCCGGTTTTGATAGGTCCGGTGAGCGGGCGGAATCCTCCGTCGTTGGGCCTGGCCGTCTGGCTTCCTGATAGCCGCGCAACGCTAGGCGGGTTGACCGCAGGCGCCATGCTGATGCGCTGCGTCTTGTCGTGGAGTGACACAACCTGCGGGTGACGCGACGCGATGACCGACTCAGTGGGCTTTTGTTTCATCAGCCACACCGAACGCACCGAGCGGGGCGCGGTTTGCGGCGGCATTTCCGGCGCGCCGAAGGTGAAGCTACCGGGTGTTTTCGCCGCGATGTTGGGACCGTGAATCCAGTGCGGGACCCACTGCGCAGGTTCGGTCGGTGTCTTTGGCCGGTCGGGCGTTGCGGGAACGACGTGAACGATCTTGTAGCCGCGCGCCTTCAGCTGCTGAAGGATCACGGGCAGGGCAGCCTGCGTGCGGGCCTGAATGTCATGCAACAGCAGAACGCCCTTGCCTTTGGCCTCAAGCCGCGACAGCGCAT
>CAZQMD010000011.1:0-35566 GCA_964594185.1 uncultured Afipia sp.
CCCTGCCGTGAACCCGATGATCAAGATCACCAACATCGTGGCGCTGCTGCTGCTCGCGATCCTGGCGCACTGATCCTCGCAAGTTCCAGAAACGAGAACCCCGCGGCGCGAGTCGCGGGGTTTTTCTTTGCGCGGATGCCATAGACGATTGTTGCGATTTGATGACAGATTGAATCGTTGTCCCGCGGAAAATTTCTGACTTGCGCGGAAACCCGATCAAGATCGTGTGCGTTGTCTCTCGTTGAACAAGGGAGGCACCACATGGCAGCAGACGACGGCGATCCGTTCGAGCAGGGGAAACTCGCGCGGTTCAACAACGAGCCGCATGACAATCCCTATCCGGAGAATACCGAACAGCATCAGCGCTGGGAGGCAGGCTACAGGTTTGTCGAGCAGGGGCTGATGTCAGTCTGACCGCTCTGATACTTGAAAGAAAAACGGCCGCCTTTTGGCGGCCGTTTTGTTTGGACGGTTTTTTATGGCGTCAATTGACGTCCATCTTGAGGCCTTCCTTATTGATGATCCCGGCAAACTTCTTGATCTCGGCATCGACGAAGGCGGCATATTGTTCAGGGGTTCCGTAATCGGGAACCGCGCCCATTGCGGCGATGTTCCTTTTGATGTCGTCACGCTCCAGCATCTTTTTGATTTCGGCATTGTAAGCGTCAATGATTGGACGCGGCGTTCCCGCCTGCATGAACATGCCGAACCACGATGAGACGTCGAAGTTGGCGAGTTCCGGTGCACTTTCGCGCATCGTCGGAATGTTTGGTGCCTTGAAGCTGCGCTCCGGTGTAGTCACGCAGAGAGCGACGAGTTTTCCGTCTTCCGTCTGCGGCAATGACGGGTAGAGGTTGTCGAACAGGATCGCGACGTCGCCGCCGAGCGCACCCGTCAGGGCCGGGCCTGCGCCGCGGAACGGGATGTGCGTCATCTTCACGCCTGTCAACTGCATGAACCAGACGGCGGTCAGATGCGGGCTTTGTCCGACCCCGGACGTGCCGTAGTTCAGCTTGTCCGGATTGGCCTTGAGATAGGCGATCAATTCCTTGATCGACTTGATGCCGCTTGAGGGATGCGCGGACACGATGTTGGGAATTCGGATTGCGTTGCTGAGTGGTTGAAGCTGCTCCGGCTTGTAAGGCAGTGAGCGGAAGATGCTGAAGGCCACAGCATTGGGTCCCGGATTACCGACAAGGATGGTGTTGCCGTCAGGTTTCTGCTGCACATAGTACGCGGTGCCGATGGTGCCGCCGCCGCCGGACTTGTTCTCGACTACCGCCGAGATGCCCCATGCCTGTTGCAAATGTTGCGCGAGGTAACGACCGATCACGTCGGTGCTGCCGCCGGGCGCCGCCGGCACAATGATCCGCACTGTTTCGGTGGGGCGCCAGTCGGCGGATTTTGCCGGACGTGGCCAAAGCGGACTTGTCGAAAGAGCCGCAGCGCCGGACAGCACGGCGCGGCGCGAAAGTGAGCGCGTCATCGGTATTCCTCCCAGCTGCATCCCGTTTGCGGGATCTTCTTGGGAGCAAGCGTACCGGTGACGTTCTGTGGCGGCAAGCGCAGCCGTCGCGCCGCGATGATGCGGTGTTTCGCTCAGCAGAATACCGCCGGTCAGGCCGCCGGTATGGTGGATGGAATCAGCGCGGGCTGAGCAGCTTGAAGATCGGTGTCAGGTAGCTCATTTCCTGGCCGCTGGTCGGCGTGGTGCGGCTGATGAAGTCAAAGATCTTGCCGTCCTGAAGCCCGTAGTTGGCGACGCGCTGGACCGTGCGGTTCTTGTCGAAGTAGATCGCGATCACGCGCTGGTCGACAACGCTCTGCTGCATGAACGCGACTTTGCGTTCGGAGCGTTGCGAGATGTAGTAAAATACTTCACCGCTCAGGGTAGCGACGGTGGAGGGCGTTCCCATCACGATCAGAACTTGGTCCTGACTGGCGCCGATCGGGATTTGTTCGAGAGCGCCGGGGGGCAGGATGTAGCCCTTCTGGAACTGTTCGCCGGTGCAGGCGGCCAGCGCAGCACTGACGAGCACCACGGCGGCGACCCCGCGCAGGCGGGCCGCCAGTCCTGATTGTCTGGCGGTCTGAAGACCGGGCCGTCTGAAAGCAGTCATGTCGCGCTTGGCCTTCCTCTTGCCTCTTGCATCAGCTTGAGCGTTGACGTACCGGGCAGGGCTCCCGATTTCAACATACCAGGAGCCGCCAGACGATCAGCATCGTCGCCGGCTTCGACGTGGAACCCCAAAATGCTTTGGCCATTCAATCGGTTCAGGAACCCCACCGCCCCGCGCCGCACCATTGAAGCGATCTATGGCATGATCGTGGCGCAAGCGCGAGAACCAGCGTTTTACGCCGGACTTGGCGTGCGCGACACCGTTAATGGCCGATTCGACATGCTGATCCTGCACCTGTGGCTGGTGTTGCGCCGGGTGCAGCCCTTGGATAGCAGTTTGTCCCAGGCCCTTTTCGATCATTTCTGTGCCGATATGGACGATAACCTGCGCGAAATGGGTGTTGGCGACCTCACCGTGCCGAAACGCATGCAGGCCTTTGGCGAGGCATTCTATGGTCGCTCGGCCGCCTACGATCTGGCCTTTGCGGCCGGGGACGAGGATCTGGCGAGAGCTCTCTCCAAAAACGTCTTCAACGGCGAGGCGATGGACAGTGCGCGGACGCTGGCGGCCTATGTCCGAAAAACCAGCGACGTCCTCAGTGCAACGAACGATGAGTCCGTTCGCAAAGGAGCATGGACCTTTCCCAAACCTTCGGCCGTCGCCCTGAGCGAAGCGCCATGAGCAAGGCGAGTCATATGCCGGACAGCAATCGTCCCTGGAGCTTTCCCGTTCTGGTGAGCCAGTTGCCGGATGCAGGATTGCATCAGGTGCTGGAAACCACCCCGGCCCAGCGCGGCCTTCTGGCCGCTGCGGCGGGGGTCAATGCGGTACTGAAGGCCGAAGCCGTGCTCGACGTCATTGCGCAGGCCGGCGGCCGTGTGCTTGTCACGGGCAGGGTCCGGGCGAGGGTGGAGCAGAACTGCGTCGTCTCGCTCGATCCTGTCGAGAACGACGTGGACGAGCCCGTTGAGGTGACCTTTGCGCCGCCCGACCAGATTTCGGCCATGCCGAAGTCCGTTCAGAAGGAGCAGGGCGACGATGCCGAAATTCCCGACCTGCCGGAGCCTATCGTCAACGGCGCGATCGACCTCGGGCAAATCGCTTCCGAATTTCTGGTTCTGGGAATAGATCCCTACCCACGCAAGCCGGGTATCGCATTCGTTCCGCCGGAGACCCCTGTGGACCCTAATGAGCACCCGTTTGCGGCCCTGCGGGCACTCAAGGACGCTCCAGGCGGACCCAAAGGCAAAAAACCCAAGGGAAAATGAAGGGGAAATGACCTAGCTGCATGGCGCGCTTGACCGAACCTTTGGCTTGGGTCAAGCCGTTGTATAGCACCACAAAAACGCTATTGTCGCTGCCCGGGCGGGGTTGTGCTTTCAACAGCTGAGACGTCGGCCGTCCGCTGTCAGCAATGATGGCTTCCAGCTCGCGGCCAGTCACCTCAAAGCCGCAACGATCAGGTTTCCAGGACGCTTATGCCGCAGAAGGTTCGAATCGCGCTTGACGCCATGGGCGGCGATTTCGGTGCATCGGTTATCGTTCCCGGCGCGGCGCTTGCGCTGACGCGGCATAACGACGTCGAATTCCTGCTGTTCGGTGACAGCACGCAGATCAATGCGCAGCTCGATGCCCATCCGGCCCTCAAGGCCATTTCCACGGTCCACCATGCAGACATTGCCATCAGCATGGATGAGAAGCCGAGTCAGGCGCTGCGCCGCGGCCGCAAGTCATCGTCGATGTGGCTGGCGATCGATGCCGTGAAGCACGGGCAGGCGGACGTTGCGGTGTCGGCCGGCAATACCGGCGCGCTGATGGCCATGGCGCGACTCAACCTGCGCATGATGCCGGGCATCGACCGTCCTGCCATTGCGGCGGTCTGGCCGACGGTGCGTGGCGAATCCGTTGTGCTCGATGTCGGCGCCTCGATCGGCGGCGACGCCCGACACCTTGCCTCGCTGGCAATCATGGGCAGCGCGATGGCGCGGGTCCTGTTCGACCTGGAGCGGCCGACTGTGGGTCTGCTCAACATCGGCGTCGAGGAAGTGAAGGGGGTCGAGGAAGTGCGTGGGGCCGCCGAACTGCTCCGGGCCATGAACCCGCCCCAGCTTGATTTTATCGGATTTGTGGAAGGTGACGGTATCGGCAAGGGTGCTGCCGACGTCATCGTCACGGAGGGATTCAGCGGCAACATCGCCCTGAAGACCGCTGAGGGTACCGCACGGCAGATCGCGGAGTATCTCCGCAGCGCCATGAGCCGGACCTGGCGTTCCAAGCTTGGCTATATTTTCGCACGCGGCGCATTCAATGCGCTACGGGACAAGATGGACCCCCGTAAGGTCAATGGCGGTGTCTTCCTCGGGCTGAACGGCGTGGTCATCAAGAGCCATGGCGGCACCGACGCCGAAGGTTTTGCTTCAGCAGTTGACGTTGGCTATGACATGGTCCGCTACGATCTCCTGCCCAAGATCAATCAAACACTCAACCGCGACGGCCACGCTCTTTCGATCGTGCCGAACGCGCAGGAGGCTGTCTCGTGACGATGATGCGTTCGGTTGTGCTCGGCCATGGTGCTTACCTGCCGGAGCGCGTTCTGACCAATGCCGAACTGGCGAAGATGGTCGACACCTCGGATGAGTGGATTGTCCAGCGCACCGGTATCAAGGAGCGCCACATCGCCGCAGATGGAGAGTTCACCTCCCATCTGGGTCTCAAGGCGGCGCAGGCAGCACTTGCGAATGCCGGGATCGATGCACAATCGATTGACCTCATCGTTCTGGCGACGTCGACACCGGACAATACGTTTCCCGCAACCGCGGTTGCGATCCAGAACGGACTTGGCATCAATCACGGTGCCGCATTCGATCTGCAGGCTGTCTGCTCCGGTTTCATTTTCGCGCTGGCGACGGCCGATAATTTTCTGAAGAGCGGCGCTTTCAAGCGCGCGCTGGTGATCGGAGCTGAAACCTTTTCACGCATCCTGGACTGGAACGACCGCGGAACCTGTGTGCTGTTCGGTGACGGTGCGGGCGCGGTGGTCCTGGAGGCGCAGCAGCAGTCGGGAACCACCGCCGATCGCGGTATTCTGACGACGCACCTGCGTTCGGATGGCCGCCATAAGGACAAGCTGTTCGTCGATGGTGGGCCATCGAGCACCCAGACCGTCGGCCATCTTCGGATGGAAGGCCGCGAAGTCTTTAAGCATGCCGTCGGCATGATCACCGACGTCATTGTCGATGCATTCGAGGCCACAGGTACGACAGCAGACGATGTGGACTGGCTGGTTCCTCATCAGGCCAACAAGCGGATTATCGACGCATCTGCGAAGAAGCTGCATATTGCGCCGCAGAAGGTGGTGCTGACAGTCGATCGGCACGGCAACACCTCGGCTGCCTCAATCCCGCTGGCGCTGGCTGCCGCTGTCGATGACGGGCGTATCAAGAAGAACGATCTTTTGATGCTGGAAGCCATGGGTGGCGGCTTCACCTGGGGCTCTGCGCTCTTGCGCTGGTGAGTTTTTTGCTAAAGTCTGACTTAATTTGAAAACGAATTCATGCTGTTGCATCGATGAGCAAGGTTGACCCTCGGTCGCTAAGCTCATAATTTCAGAACACAAATTTTTTCGCCGTGAGCGGGGCAGGCGATGACCGGAACCGGAAAGACAGTCACACGCGTTGATCTGTGCGAAGCCGTCTACCAAAAGGTAGGGCTGTCACGCACGGAATCGTCGGCGTTCGTTGAGCTCGTGCTGAAGGAGATCACCGATTGCCTTGAGAAGGGCGAAACGGTGAAGCTCTCCTCATTCGGCTCGTTCATGGTGCGCAAAAAAGGCCAGCGTATCGGCCGCAATCCCAAGACCGGAACGGAAGTGCCTATCTCGCCGCGCCGGGTTATGGTGTTCAAGCCATCTGCGATTCTTAAGCAGCGTATCAACGGGAATGGCAGCGGCAGCGAGGGCGCCAACGGCGCTGACGACTGACTTTGAAACGGCGGCTTTCAACGGGGAGCCCTGCATTTGGACAAGGCGCCGGACGCGTTTCGGACAATCAGCGAGGTTGCTGATGACCTCGATGTGCCACAGCACGTTCTGAGGTTCTGGGAAACGCGCTTTACCCAGATCAAGCCGATGAAGCGGAGCGGCGGCCGTCGCTATTACCGCCCAGATGACGTCAATCTGTTACGCGGCATCCGCCGGCTGCTCTACGGCGAGGGTTACACCATTCGCGGGGTGCAGCGCATTTTGCGCGAGCATGGGATCAAATCGGTCCAGAGCCTGACAGACGTCTCCACCGATCATGCCAAGGCACTGTTCGACGGTCCGTCGTTCGATGCCGAAAAAGATGACCACGTCGCGGATCTGGCCGAGCTTGAAAGCGAGGCCGAGGACGAGTTGGACTCTGACGAACCTGCCGACGAGCAGGAGGATGAGACTTACAGGTCTCCGTTGTCGCTGCGCGATTCAGGACCGCCTCTGTCGAATCTGACGCCGCCGAAGGCTGTGGTTGCCAGGCCGGTTCAGGCCTCGCCAATCACCGGGCCTTCTGGGGCGGAGGCATATGCTCCGCCGAATATCCGGAAACATGCGCGACCGATGGATCGCGGCAAGCTTCAGGAGGCGCTCGATGACCTGATCGGTGCGCGCGCGCTGATCGATCAGGCGTTGAAGGACAGCTAGAAGATCGGCGGAGCCACGTTGTTAGGCTGTGGCCCGGTGCATGCCGCGGGTTTGTGGAACCATGGAAGCCGCGCTCACGCCTCTTCGAAGGAATAGATATTGATGCCGATCTCGGGGCTGCAAACCGCGAGAGTGCGACCGTGCACCGCAAGGCCCTTTGGGCCGCCTTCCATCTTGTTGTCCTGATTGGTCGCGCGGAAGACCTTCTCATCAGTGACTTTGGTCCGTCCCGAGGGGACCTTGTCCCACCGGAGGCCGAAGTGACTTCGCCGCGGCGCATAAGCGCTGAAGAAATTGCCTCCGGCGTTGGTCACGATCAGATGGTTGGTTCGGGGCGTGAAGGCCACTGAATGAGGATAGCGCAGGCTCTTGTCGTCGATGATTACGATGGGTTCGGGGCGATACTTCAGTTTTCCACCCGCGAGAAGCTTGTTCTGCCGCTGAAAAATACTGACCGACCCATTGCCGTGATTGGCGACGGCAAGCCAGCGCCCGCATTCCGAGAAAGCGAGGCCGTCCGGATGATGCACGCTGATATGCGTTAGCTCAAACTCGGGTTTCAATGCAAAGCGAACAGGGGAAACGGAGGTTCGCCGGTAGAATGAGATGCTGCTTGTTCCCAGATTGCATGCCGCCAGATAGTCGTTGAACGGAGGAACAAACGAAACGCCGTCCGAATGCGTAAGCTTTGTTTCCGCTCCGCTGATTTCAAAGACCGGTTTGGAATCGTAACCGCTGTTTCCGTTTGCCTGAAACAGTGCGAGTGCACCGGTCCTTTGCGCCACAGCCAGCAATTCCTCCGAGCCGCACATCGAAAACGACAGGTCATGCGGATAGTCGAGGTCGCCCAACCGGAAATACGGCTTGTCTTCAAACCTGCCGTCGGCCGTTCGCCGATACAGCAGCACTGCATTGGTGTCGGCGGTGGCGACACCAAGAACGTCACCGGATGTCGAAAATGCCAGCCCTTCAAAGCGCTCCATTTTGCCTTCGGGACGAAGATTCTGGACCGAAGCTGGCTTATCATTGACCTCGAATTTGAAGCCGGGTGACGATGACGATATTCCGCTCAGGTCGTCTATTTTTTCGCGCAGACGTTTTGCCATGGCGCCTGGCAATGCACGCAGCATCTGGCGTGGCGCCTGAAGCCGCGCAATATGATGCTTCAGCGTTTCAATTTCGAGAATCTGTTCGTCGTTGGCTGATGGTTCGGTCGCGCTTTGCCGGAGCTTTTGCGCTTCATGCTCTGCTGCGGCCCAGCGGCTGATATGATGCGATAGTGTGGATCGGATCGCAGGCGATGCCGTCTCATAGACCGGCAGGGTATCGACGTCGGCCTTGATGAGGCGCAGGCGGTTTGCGCCTTTTAGACCCGCGAAGTGATGAATGATCGGATCGGCAGCCATGGCGATGCCGGGGATAGAATTCCAGACCGGATCGAGACGTCCGACATGCACGCGATCTTGTTCGTTGGGAACATCCGGGCCTTTGCCAAGCGATTCATTGTAGCCAAGCAGTGTGAGGAGAGCAGCCTGCTCCAGCCAAGGATGAATGAATGTCTCATGCATCGCCAATAGGCGTGTGAAAAAATCGAGAGACCAATCCGATCGGCGGATCAGATAGACGCCTGCGTTGAAGTGAGGCGGAAACGGCAAGCCGTCTTGCCGGGTCGTCTCCTGACCATGCCAGCACGCCAGAAGATCGATGCCGGGCTGAACCTCCTGCAGAATATCGCGATCGGTCCGCAGGATCAGCGCATCGATATCGAGCCACAGCACAAAATCGCAGTCGCTGCGCAGAGCGGAAATGATAGCCGGGATTTTCATCCAGGAGTTCGAAAAGCCCGGACCGTCCGGTTTATGAACGATCAACTCGTATCCGTGGCGGGCTGCGTAAGCTTCCATCCGTGGAAGCGTCAGCGCTGCAATCTTGGCAAAGTCGTCACCTTGATATGCCGTTACAATGCAGCAATGGGGCATCTAATGGATTTTCCTATTGCATTCGGAACACGCCGACACTGAGGGACGCTAAGACATCGGGTGGTTTGGCAAGGTTTGGAGCTTAGCGCAGCCCGGCTAGCGCGCTAGTCTGGAGGAGCAGGGGCGGAGATACAACCTCCATGTCCTTTGCTGGAGGAAACGGGCAGGTTGCCAGGTGCAGCCGTTAGCGCGGGGGTACGATTGCCCAGGCGAAGTGGAATTTGAAACGGCCGTTCGCCACCGGAATCACAATGGGAGGCTGTTGCGGCGCGCCATTGGCGATCTGCGCCAGATGAGACGGCATCGTGCCTTCGTCGTTCGGATTCCAGATCAGGATCGCTCCCTTTGCCTTCAAGTCGGCCCGATTAATCCACGGGGCGCTGCGAAAATCGGCATCGATCACCACGCGGGGACGGCTCGGCGTGTAACGGGAAATGTTGCCGGCTTCGATCTGTGGGCCGATCACATAAGCAGGTTCGTGTCCGGTAACGGCGCGGTACTGCCGATCGATTTCAGCCGCGAGCTGCGGGCCCGGAAACTCGTGGCTCCGCCGAACATAGCTGAGGCCGAACAGACCGCTTTTGAAAATCATGATGAGGATGGCTGAGGCAATCAGGACCGCGGCCCAGAAGCCCGTCATCCACGTCAGGCTGATTGGCAAGAGGCCATCCTTGAAGATCATGACCAGCCAAAGCCCGAAGTAGAGCCACAGCGGATAGCCCCACAGGGCGATGGTGCCCCGGCCGGTCACGGCGCTGAGCGCCAACATGGTTATGATAGGGCCGAAGGCCAGCAGCGTGACAATGCGGCGGTCGTATGAATCGATCTTGCGCGCGCTACCGGCTTCGCCGGATGCGGCTGTGGGTTTTCGCCGCGAAAAATAAATGAGCGGAGCGGCGATCAGCACCGGCGGCACCAGATAGCCAAGCTGCCTGATCAGGAATTGCACCGGATGCACAATATGATCGAGAACGCCGCGCGATGGTGCAGCTCTTCTGTCGACGTATTCAAACGGAGCGAAGTTGTTTTGTATCAGCCAGATCAGATGCGGCAGAACCACAATGAGGCCGGCTGCGACCGCGATCCATGGACCAAGCCGCTTCAGGTTCTGCCGCGCATCGCGGTCAAGAAGGATGAACAGGGCGATGGGCACCGCAAGTATGACGACGAAATACTTGGCCCAGACCGCGCCGCCGAGTGCGGCACCGAGGAGAGCCCAGTCGCGATAGCGTCCGCCGCGCAGTGCGGCATGTAGCGCATAGCCCGCGAGCGCCCAGAAGGGAAGCTGCGCCACGTCGTGGTTGAAAGAGGTCGATGCGGAATGAAAATAATCGAGTCCGCAGATGATCAGGATCGAAGCCAGCGCGCCAAGCGGACCAACGATGCGCTTTGACGTGCACCATACGATGGCGAGAGTGACGGCGATAAAGGTCTGGGAGAGAGCATAATAGGCGGCGTCGTAAGGCAGAACGCGATAGACCGCTTCGGCAGCCCACCATGGCAGCGGCGGCAGCTTGACATAACCCAACTGCCACTCGCGGCCGTAAATCAGCGCTTCGACGCCGTCGAGCGGAAGCGCGCGATAGAGCAGCGACGGCAGCACGGTCCACACCACGAACTGCGACGCCACGACGATCAGAAAAACTGCAGCCGGATGTCGCGCAATGAAATCCGATGGAGTGGCTTGCGATTTACGCGTGGAAAGGACCGTCATCGTTTCATCAATCTAGAACGGTGTTGTCGGATAAGGCTTCAGGTAATTTTTTCCGTAATAAAGGTGTAGCCTGACAACGAGCCGTGTGCCACGGCGAACCTCGACTGTTTGAATGGGCTCGATGCTCTCAAAGAACGGGCCAAGCCGGGCCGTCAGCTGCGGTTGATGGTCGTCGGCCAGGACAATCACGGCATCCCATCCGACAACGGCTTTCGAGTTTTGGCTGAAGGCATAATTGCGGGCGTCGCCACACAGGCACAGCACCGGGAGCTTGTCGCCGACTTCGAAATCCACTTTGCCGTCAACGCCACGAGCGGTTGTGGCAACGAACAGGCGTTGCTGCCTGGTAAAGCCCTTTGCGTCGAATGCCGGCCGTAACGCGTCCCAGCGCAAGCCCTTCAAGGCAGGGTTCGCGCGCCCCTCGGCGTAGGATGGGGTAAGCAAACTCCAGAATAGTCCGGTTTGGATTTCCACCTTAAGGAGCGCGATGATCGCCACTGTGGTGACGGCTGATGCAAGCAGCCAGTTTCGTGTCAGTGAATCCGCGCGCTCGAGCTTTCGGACGACAAAATGTCCGGCGAGCGGAAACAGAAGCAGGTAACCCGGCGCTTGCCAGTGATGGTGGCCACCGGACGAGGACCACAGCGCGATGACGGTGAACAGCACGATTGGCGTGGCACCCAGGACCGATGGCAGCCAGGTTCGCGAGTCCGCCGGTCCACGCACGAGGCCCCAGACGGCGGCCTGAAGACACGGCACCCATATCCAGGGACCGATCAGCGCGGCTTGCCCGATGATCGTCTCAAGCAAGCTGAGCGGATCGAGCCCGGTATATTCAAAGGGCCGCTGTCCCTGAAATTGGAATGACACCCAGCCGTGACGCCAATTCCAGATCAGCACCGGGCTGAATATCAGGAATGCCAATACCGCGCCGAGATAGGGGCCAGGCTCAGAAAACCAGCCGCGATGCTTTCGGCTCGTGACTGCAAAGAAAAGCAGGCCGATCGCAACGACTGCCGCTGAATACTTCGATAACACCGCCAGCCCGAAACACGCGCCGACACCCAGCCAGCCCTTCAAGCGTTGGCTAGGGGAAATGATCTCTTCGAGCCGAGCCACGAGCAGGATCGCGGCCAGGACAAAGAATGTCGTTGGACCGTCCGGCTGCACCCAGGCCGAAAAGCTGATGGTGAACACCGGAGAGAGATTGAGGAGCAGCACCGCTGCGGCACCTGCGCGTTGATCGAAGAGGCGCGTACCGAGCCGGTACATCATCCATGTGGTGCCGACGAACATCACGATGAACGGCGCGCGCAGGATTGGCAGCGCATCGGAGCCGGTCACTGCCCGGATCGCCCAGGTGATCCAGAAGGCGAGGGGAGGATGGTCGAAATAGCTAAGGTCGAGATGGCGCGCGTTCGCGATGTAGTAGGCTTCGGTATGGTCGAAGTCGATGCCGGCAAAGGCCATCGCGATACGGAACGCAGTCCCGATCACGATTGTCCACACGACGATTGCCGCCGGGCGTTCCAATACCAGGGCCCTGAACGTCTCGGACCAGATGCGCCAGTTGATAAAGCGGGGGGCCGTGGGGGGCTGCTGGGTGCCGGGATTGGCTAACATGGCCACAGGACATGACAGGCGATGGAAGGAGATGGTCGCTTCCAGGGAGTTACCACCGTTATCGGAACCCTCGGCAGGAGATTGATTTGAGGAAAAATTTGGTCGGAGCGAGAGGATTCGAACCTCCGACCCCTAGTCCCCCAGACTAGTGCGCTAACCGGGCTGCGCTACGCTCCGAACCGTGCCAAGAGGCCCCGATGCTGTAGCGTCCTTCAGCCGCCCGCGCAAGAAGGGGAATCCTGCGATTTTGGCTGTCTTCGGCCCCTTTTTTGCGTTCAGCCGTGCCGGATATGTCGCGGGCGGCGATCAACCGCATGACGTGCGAATGATCTAAAATTGCCGCGATTCGCCGGGGAGCTTTTATGAACGAGACGCTGATTTCCGCCTGCCAGATGTTCCTGATCCCGGCGACCCTTCTGTTCGCCGCGGTCGGTGTCGCGAACAGCCAGGGCATCAAGCTGCTGATATGCCTTCTGGGCGTTGCGACGGCGGGGCTGTGGGTCTATCGCATCTGGTATTGGGCAGGGCTGTCGCTGATCGACCGCCGGACGGCGCTGGGACTGGCCGGTCTCTACGGTCTCGCATGGGTTTTTACGCTCCTGGTCCAGCTCAAGAACATGGTCTCACCCGGCTACAGCAGGCGCTGACCGGGCCGGTTCTGTCCGCCGGCTGCAAAATGGCCTATCCAAGTCACCGATGGGCAGCAGCCCTTTCGTACGACCTTTGTTAGGCTGAAGCCCTGAGTGCCGGTTGGGGGGTATATGCGGCGTACCGATATCGACGTGCTGCGAATTTTGCTCTGTGGCGCAATTATTTTAGTTCATGCGTTGGCGATTTTCGCGTTCGAGCCTCATTACCATTTGAAGAGTGCTGTGCCGTCACCGGCCGCGTCCCTTCTTTTCGATGTCCTGCGTGCTGCGGCGATCTCATCCTGGTTCGTTTTGGCGGGCTGGTCGGCTGTCGTATCGCTGCGGAGGCGCAGTCCCGGCCGGTTTGGAAAAGAGCGTGTGCTGCGTCTCATTGTGCCGCTGATTTTCGGCATCGTGATCTTCGGCTCCATGATCAAGTACATCGAGCTCTACGACGGGCGCGATATGGGATTTCACGGCCTGCGCGAGGCGGAATGGCTGCAGGGCATCATGCAGCTCGACAGGCCGGTCGGCTACTTCGACTTCTTTCCGCGCAACCTGAAGCGCCTGCCGCTGATGACATGGTCGCATCTGTGGTTTCTGGCGTATCTGTTCCTGATCTCGATACTGCTTTTGCCGCTGCTCTCACGGCTGGCGCGACTGACGCCGGATGCCTCAGTGCCGCCCGCGTTTGCCGTTTATCTTCCGCTCGTTCCCATGATCGCAGTTCTCGTGACCTTCAATGGCTACTGGCCGTACTTCCCAAATCTCATCACGGACTGGGGTAATTTCGTCTACTTCGCACTCTGTGTGGCGATCGGCGCAGGTATCGCTGCATGGCCCGGATTTGAAGCCCGGCTTCGCAGTGAAGCTTCGCGATTCCTGCTGCTCTTGCTGATCGGCCTTATAGGAGTTGCCGCTTGCGGAGAGTCCTCATCGGGACGTTTCTTCATCGGCCTCGTGGCCTGGGGCGGAGCGGGGGCCGGTCTCGGTTTTGCGGCCCGGCTGAACCCGGCTCCGACGCAGCGTACGGACTATCTCAGCGAAGCCACACTGCCGGTGTACATCATCCATCATGCGCCGCTGCTGCTGATCGGCTGGTACCTGCTGCCTATTGCGATCCCGGTGTGGCTCAAGATCATCGTCATCTGGCTCGCAGCGATCGTTGCCTCACTGACGATCTATCACTGCCTTGTCAGGCCTTGGCCGTGGATGCGCTGGCTGATGGGCATGACGCCGCGAAAGTCGAGCTTGAGCGTGCCGACGGCCGCTGCCGTTCCAGAGTCAATCTGACCTGAGAAACAGCGCTGCCGTGTGATCAACGCAGCTTGCCGCGTGCCGCGACGGGCAGAATGCCGACGATCTCATCGCCGCGCACCATCACGACCTCATCGGACATGTTCACTACAACGCAGACGTGGTTCGGCACGATGCGAACGACATCTCCGACCGCTGGCCGCGTGTTGCTTTTTGTCAGGTCAAGAAAGCCGTGCTCCTCCGCGAAGCGTGCGATCCGCGCTTCGGGATGCTCGAGGATCAACCCATAACCATCAAGACTGCCGGTATCAGCCGTGAGCGTCTTGGAGCCCGCATCGAGAATTCCGCGATCGGGCGCGGCGCGGCTGACCACGGTTGAATAGACGTGGAGGGCGCAGTCGTCCCACGTGGCTACGCCCGCGGCGACCTGCATGCGATCGTTATAGATATAGGTGCCGGGCCGATGTTCGGTCGCACCCTTGAGCTTGCCGACATTCTTCAGGTTCGGCGATCCGCCAGTGGACACGATTTGCGGATCGAGACCCAATTGCCGCAGGCCCGCGAGCGCATCGTCATAAAAGCGCTGTGCGTCTGCCCAGCCCGCTTCAGTGGGGTACATCAGGAGTCCCGCAAACGAGAGACCGGGCGTGTTCCTGATCTGACTGGCGAGCGCGATAACCTCTGCGGGGGTCTCGACACCCGCACGCTTGCGGCCGGTGTCGCACTCGATGACGACAGGCAGATCGCGTCCGGCGACGGCTGCGGCAGCCGGAAGGCCGGCAATGACGACGGGATTGTCGGCAGCAACGGTCACCTGCGTTCCGGCGAGAAGAGCGCCGAGACGTGCCATCTTCTCGTCGCCGATCAGGTTGTAGCTGATAAGGATGTCATCGATCCCGGCCTGCGCCATCACCTCCGCTTCGCCGAGCTTCTGGCAGGTGATGCCTTTGGCGCCTGCCTTGATCTGAAGCTGGGCCAGGAGAGGGCTCTTGTGGGTCTTGATATGAGGCCGGTTGGCGACACTGGCCTCGTCGCAAATCTTCTGAATGCGCGCGATGTTTCGCTCGACGCGATCCATGTCGATGACCAGCGCCGGCGTTCCGTACTCACGAGCGATCTTTTGAGCGAGCGGAGTGGTCACGATTGCTTCCTGACGCGCCAACTGCTGGACAGCCTTGCCCCCAAATTGATGGGCGGCTGCTAATGGAGCTTGCTTTTGATATGATCGTGGATCTTGGTCATTTGATCGTCCCAAGTCAAAACAGACATTGTTGCGAGCCCGCCATCGACAAGCCGTTGCCGGGTCTCTGTTGAGTTATATAGCTTTGTGAAGCCATCCAACACAGCTTCAGGCACGGGGTCGACGAGATATGAATTCTCATCGTGCTTGCAATGCCATTCCACCTGCGGACCGCTGTTCGACAAGACCGGAACGCCCGATGCCATGAGTTCAACAGGCAAATAGGACAGATTGGTTGCGGAGAAGGCGAGCCCGATATCGCAGGTTCGATACAGGTTGCCGGTTTCTTCGAGGGTCATATTTCCGAGCAACGTTGCCGGAAAGGGCGGAGGCGACTGAAGATCGAGGCCGGCGATGATGATCTCAACGTCGGGGAATCTTTCGGCAATCAGCTTCAGGGAAGCGATACCCAGTTCGAAGCAGCGCCGCTCCGTTGACGGGCGCCCATAGAAGAACAGCCGTTTGACCTGCGGGTTGACCTTCCCATCTTTGTTGCTGGGATAAAAAATGGATCGATCCGCAGCAAACCGATAGGCAAGCGCATTGCCCCCGTGGGCCTCGTATCTGCTCTTGAGCCATCCGCCTCCGGTGACGCCTTCGAAGCCGAAGGAATACGTCGCATTGGCCTGCATCGACGCCGAGCCGAAGGCATAAAACAGGCACTCGTAGTCCTGCATAAAGTAGAATTTCTTTTTGGCGAACGGAAATGCTTTCACATGAAAGGCAGATTGCCATGTCGTTGCAATGGCAGCCGAAGCCTTGGGGAGTTCTTTCGGATCTACGATCACTTCGATCCTGCAAGGGGAGAGGGCTCTTTGCAGATCTTTTTGTAAATGGTCGGGCGTGGAGTGGCGCTTGTTATCGTAGATATAGATAATGTTGCGCGTGCCGGATTTCGCAAAATGATTGGCAAACCGGAACAGGGTGTAATGTCCGCCGCCCCATACGTTGGTCCAGTCCGGAACAAACCAGATGAAGCAGTCGCCATTGCCGGCCTTGGCCACAGGTGCACCGCCGAACGCGCTCCAGTCAGCGTAGCGAAAAGTATCGTTCAGCATGTATTCAAAGTGCCGCGACGAAGCGACAGAAGGTGTCCGATCCCGCCTGATCATCTCCTCAAGCAAAATGAAGCGAACCGGCGACAGTTTATAGAGCGCATAAATGGTTGCGTTCGTATAGCCGTGCGATTTTGCGTAAGTCCACCATCTGCGAAGATTGCGTACCATGAGTTGCCGATCATATTCCAAATTCAGCGAGATAGGCTGCCAGATCTGTTCGCCAGTAGTTTGGCGCAGCTTCGCTTGCTGGGAGATAGATGCTTTCAATACCTTCCGATTGCGGCCTTGGAGCCGATAGCGGAAACATGGAAGACGGCACGCCAATGATGTCGCCTTTGAAGGACATCAACTCTGCAATTGCGCGAGCGACATCGAGACGTGTCACAACACCGAGACTGCTGTAGTGCAAAGTTCCTGTCCGGCGTTGTTTGAGCGATTCAACGATGAACTTTGCCAGGGAGCTTGCCGCGGTAAGAGTCCCGAACTTGTCGGTCACGGCGCGCAGCGTATTGCCGCCCTCATTGACCTGCTTGATGATCTTGCCGACAAACTTATGATCGTGCTGCGCACCCCCACCGATCATCCAGCCCGCCCGGATAATCAGGTGATTGTCTGGCAAGCGTTGACGGATCGCGAACTCGCCCTGGAGTTTAGACCGTCCATAGTAGTTTGTCGGGGAGGGGAGATCCAGTTCGTTATAGGTAAGCTTGCCTTCGCGGCCGAATACATTCGATGTTGATATGTATAACAGCCAGGCACCCAGCTCGGCTGCCGCACGTGCAACACCATCCGTGCCGAGATGATTTACAAGCCCGGCGCGTCTCGGCTCGCGTTCACACAAATCGACATCCGTTTCGGCGGCAAGGTGAAGGATTGCGCGGGGACGGATTTGCCGGATTCGCTCGTAAACCTTGTGAGGATCGGTGAAGTCCGTATCCGCTCTCGATGATACGACGATATCGCTTCCATCGATCTTCAAAAGGCCCATGACGTAACGACCGAGCATGCCCGTCGAGCCTGTAACCAGAATAGGGCCCTTGGAAGCTTCCTGCATATTATATCCCGCTAAATGAAGTGCTCGATCTTGTCGAATAGCTGACCCTGAGCGTCCTTGCCAGAGAGGATGGGGGGCAGGGGTGTATCTGTGTCCGAACGGACAGCAGGCCATTTTATCGCGACATGAGGGTCATCGAACCGAAGGCATCGTTCGTGCTCGGCATACCAATAGTCGGTCACCTTGTATTGAAAGTCGGCGCTTTCGGAGAGCGCAAGAAAGCCGTGGGCAAATCCTTCGGGAATCCACAACGCTTTCCCGTTGCTTGCCGACAAATATTCGCCGACCCACTTTCCGAAAGTTGGCGAATTTTGCCGTATATCGACCGCGACATCGAACACTTCGCCCGAGGTCACGCGGACAAACTTTCCCTGCGGGTGAACGATCTGGTAGTGCATGCCGCGAAGGACGCCTCTTGCCGACTGAGAGAAATTGTCCTGCACAAAGTCGATGGATCTGCCGACGGCTTCGGAAAATGCGCGTGCATTGAAGCTTTCGAAGAAGAAGCCGCGTGAATCCTTGAAGACTCGTGGCTCGAACACGATCACGTCTGGAATGGCAAGCGGAGTGGCGATCATCAGAAAATTCCGTGGGTCAGCAGGCCGTGAAGATAACGGCCGTAACCGTTGTTCTTCATCGCTGCAGCGAGTTCCTCGAGTTCGGCGTCACTGATCCATCCGTGACGCCAGGCGATTTCTTCGGGGCACGATACTTTCAGTCCCTGTCTTTTCTCCAGCGTGGCAATGAACTGGCTTGCCTCAAGAAGAGTTTCATGGGTGCCGGTATCGAGCCAGGCATGACCGCGCCCGAGAATTTGAACAGAGAGTTCCTGCCGGTCGAGATAGAGCTGGTTCAGATCGGTAATTTCCAGTTCGCCCCGTCGGGACGGCTTCAGCGTCTTGGCAAGAGACACGACTTGGGAATCGTAGAAGTAAAGTCCGGTGACCGCGTAGCTGGATTTCGGTTGCGCCGGTTTTTCCTCGATCTGCAAGGCTTTCCCGGAAGAATCGAATTCCACCACGCCGTAACGTTCCGGATCGTGGACATGATACGCGAAGATAGTGGCGCCGCGGTCTTGCTGCGAAGCGTCAGCAAGAAGGTGCGAGAAGTCGTGGCCGTAGAAAACATTGTCGCCCAGCACGAGAGCGCTCGGCGCGCCAGCGATAAAGCGTTCTCCAATCAGGAAGGCCTGTGCAAGTCCATCAGGCGACGGCTGGACAGCATACTGAATGTTAAGGCCCCATTTGTCTCCGGTGCCAAGAAGCTGTTCGAAGCGAGGAACATCCTGGGGCGTAGATATAACGAGTATCTCCCGGATGTTGGCCAGCATTAACGTCGACAGGGGATAGTAGATCATCGGCTTGTCGAAAATCGGCAAGAGCTGCTTGGAGATCGACAGGGTTGCCGGATGCAGGCGGCTTCCGGATCCTCCTGCCAAAATGATGCCCTTGCGTTTCATGACCGCGCCGACCTTGCAACGTCGTCAAAGATTTCTGTCATCGTGCGGAATAATTCTGGCCCAGCCAATCGCGATAACTTCCGGCAACGACGTTGTCGGTCCATGTGGAGTTGTCGAGATACCAGCGCACGGTCTTTCGGAGTCCGGATTCAAATGACTCGCTTGGATGCCAGCCGAGCGTCTGGCGCATCTTTGCGGCATTGATGGCATAGCGGCGATCATGCCCGGGCCGGTCAGGTACGAACGTGATCAGTTGCTTGTAAGAACCGTTTTCGGACGGCCGCTCCTCGTCCAGCGCATCGCAGATTGCGTGTACGACGTCCAGATTGCTTTTCTCGCTGTCGCCTCCGATCGCATAAGTATGGCCAGGCTGTCCGTCGCGGAGAACGGCGCGAATGGCAGAGCAATGGTCGCTCACGTACAGCCAGTCGCGAATTTGCAGCCCATCGCCATAAACCGGGAGAGGCTTTCCGGCCAATGCATGGTGGATCATCAGCGGGATGAGTTTTTCGGGAAACTGATACGGACCGTAGTTGTTCGAACAGTTGGTGATGATAACCGGCAACCCGTAGGTGTGGTGCCATGCACGTACGAGATGATCGGATGCAGCCTTTGACGCGGAATAGGGACTGTTCGGCGAATAGGGACTGTCCTCGTGAAACGGTTTCGCGCCGGGTGTCAGCGATCCGTAGACTTCGTCCGTCGAAACATGAAGGAAGCGGAACGTCTCTTTATCTCGGGGCGCGAGTGCAGTCCAATACTCGCGCACTGTTTCGAGAAGCCGAAAGGTCCCGACAATGTTCGTCGAGATGAAATCTTCCGGGCCGTGTATCGAACGATCGACATGAGACTCGGCTGCGAAGTTGACGATCGCGCGTGGCCGGCTCCTGGATAGCAGCGATCGAACAAATTCTACGTCGCTTATGTCGCCGTGAACAAACGAGTGTCGCTCGTTACCTTGCAACTCAGCGAGATTGTGTAGATTTCCGGCATATGTGAGCTTATCGAGCGTAACAACCGCGACATCCTGGCTTGCGCACCAATCAAGAACGAAATTCGCACCGATAAAGCCAGCGCCGCCGGTGACAAGAATCGGGTGCGATTCGTCTGTTCTCAGGGCGGTAACGACAGTCATCCCCGACAGGTCCCCGGTGATACGCAGATGGCGTCTCCGCAACTGTGGTGAGTTTCAGTGCGGTTGTGCAATTGGGAGCGGGTGCAATCAAATGCCACGCTGGGTTGTAGTCGGCGATGCCAGTCAGGTCAAGAATCGGGAGATATCGGGGGGAAACGAGTGAAGTTCTAACCGGCCAAACGGTTAGTTCAACTTGTCAGATATATTCGTGCGTGAACCCTCTTCTTTTAGGGCAGTTCTTGCAAGATCCAGAAGAGGTCCATCACCAGAGGTGATTTCTGCGCAGTCTCCATCGTCGGCGCGAACGAATACAATTGTATCGCCCGGTTGATGTCTGACATCAGATTTTCTTGCGACGGAAAAATCGCCCAGCGTCTGCCCCCAGGCCATTGCAATGGCATAGATGCGGCTACGGCTACACGCCTCATCCGCGACGAATGTGACATGAGCGCTGTCTCGCAGGGCGCTTGCGATTTTGAGAATGCTGAGCCATGTCCGACTGCGGCCGATCAGGCCGGAGCCCTGCAGAAACAATCTACGCGTTCCCTCAGGTACACTGTGTTCCGAAACCCAGTTGATCCTCTCAAAATGCGGGGGTGTGGCGTTGCCAAACACGCGCTCTTTAACGAACGTTCCCCACCTGTCGACAAATTTGCGATGGTTACGATGAATAACCGCTGCTCGGCGCGGGTTGCTCCAGATCGTTTTCGACGTTGCGCTTTCCTTGTGGATAACCGCGGTGCCCGCGCAGCAGTAAGTGAAAAGTCCAACAGCGCGAAGGCGCAACATTAAATCAACATCTTCGAAATATCCGGGATCGAACAGCGGATCGAATCCGCCTGCTGCCAGGAATGTGTCGCGACGCATCAGCAGGCATGCGGCGGAGCAATAGTCGACAATGTGTAACCCGGCTTCGGAAAGAAGGCTGGCGGGCGAGCGCGTGAGGCCATGACGGATCGTCCAGCCATCAGGACGAACATATCCGCCGACTTCCTGAAGCCGGCCATTTGGATATCGCAACTCCGCTCCCACAGCTCCAGCGCGATGGGCGGTCTCCAGCGCGTGCAGGAGAGGGACGATATATCCGGGCGTCACCACGACATCATTGTTGAGAAGCAGAAGAATATCGCCGCGCGCTGCTTCGGCGCCGATGTTATTGGCCTCTCCGAAGAAAAGGTTTTGATTGAGCTCAATCAGCCTGGCGTCATGAAGTTTGCAGGCTTCTTGAACAATCGTTTTTTCATGAGGCTCGCTTCCGTTATCTACGACGATGATCTCGTAGCCGACATTCGTGGTGTGAGCGCGGATGCTCGCAAGGCACTCCTGCGTCATCCGTCCCAAATTCCAGTTCAACACGACGATCGAAAGGGCGGGCTGTTTTTCGTTGTACGAGGCATCCATCATGATTTTTATGCGTCACTTCTTCCGTGCGACTTGCGCCACCTCCATTTGTCGGCAAGTTGCCGGTACCGATAGACAATACGCCATCCCGGCGACGACATCGCATCGTGCAGAAGCGCGGTTAGCAGATTCATTCTCGCTTCCAGCTCTGCATTGCGGTTCTTGAGTGCAGCAAGCTCGTCGTTTCTATCCATCCGGATATTTGCCTTTGCGGAATGCGAATCTGTTCTGGAGCGATAAACGGCATGATTTCTCGGGTCCACGCAAAAAACAATGCGTTGTCACCTTCCAGAGAAAGTGAGCGATACTCTGGATGACAAACCGGGCCTCGACAATGGCGTCGGGCTGGGCGCAGAGACAGTATGAAAGTCAAAGACTTAGTTCAGAAGCGGAGTGGGTGTGCGGTTCGGGCCGGTGTGCTGTGGGAACAAAAACTCCCGTCTCGGCCCTTTTGCCAATAGGTCGGCGGTGCAAGCGACCTAGTCCGAAAAGTTGTTGAAGCCGTTATCGCTCCGATGCTGCGAGCCATCAAACTGATCGTCTTCGACGATGCCAAGCATGCACGCCTCAAGCCGTTATTATGTCCAGAGTCACAAGCGGTTGAGTTTCTTCGCAGGGGCTTTGCTGACCAAAATTGATCCATATTTGTGACCAACTATGGGAACCGCTTTCGCTGATGCGAAGTTAGCGATCCGGATATCCGCGCGCGTTTGCGCGGAATGGTCACAATGCGAGGTACAATGTTTTCATTTGGGTATAGCGGCCGTCGCGCGGCGATGGCTGCGGTTTTGGGATTGTCGTTTGTCGCGTCGGGCGCGCAGGCGCAGTCGGCGCATCCGTTCGCCGGAATGTCGGGCGTCTGGTCAGGCAAGGGCACAATCTCGCTTGAGGGCGGTTCAAACGAAGCCATACGTTGCCGAGCAACTTATGCCGTTCGTGAGGATGGCAATGCGCTTCAACAAACCCTGCGTTGCGCCAGTGACAGCTACAAAATCGAACTGACCAGCAACGTTGTTGCCAATGGCAGCAAACTATCTGGCAGCTGGAGCGAGTCCACGCGCAATGTCAGCGGCGACGTTCAGGGCACAACAGCTGGCGGAAAGTTTCAGGTCGTTGTGAGCGCCGGCACGTTCTCCGCTGATCTTATCTTGACGACGAGGGGAAATTCCCAGTCGGTCGTGATCCGCTCACAGGGTGGCGAGTTCAAGGGCGCCAACATCACGCTGACGCGAAGCTGAAGCCAATCGCGGATGAATCATTTCGAAACAGCAGACCCTCGCTCGGGGTTTGCTGTTTTTGCTATCGTCCCCGCGGCGATGCCGACAGCCATCATATATAGCCAGCCCTGATAAAAGTCGCTGAGATGGGAGTTGAACAGCGAACTCAGAACATTCTGCACGACGGCCACCAAGCCGATCCATGCAACGATCCCTTTGCCGCGGAAGGTCAGCAGGTGAATGGCCCACATCGCATAAAGCGCGAATACGCCGAAAAGACCCCACTGAATTGCGATCAGGAAGGTTTGGTTATGCGGGTTGCCAATGACTGGCGAGCCGGCCTGTTTTGGCGCTTCGCGTGTCAGCAACACTCTGGCTGATCCCGTTCCGTGACCGATGATCGGAGCGGTTTTGAAGAGCTCGATTGATTTGGTCCACAGCTCTAGCCTTTGCCCCACGGACGTTGTTTCTTGTCCGGTCTGGGCAATTCTATACTCGGTAAACGCAGCCGAAACCTTGTGTTGCAGGTTTGGAGAGATCGCCCAAAGCCCGGCGATTGCGACAAGGAGCGCCAGGCATGCGATCCCGAGTTGTTTGCGATCGAGGTAACGATATGCAAGCAACACAGCGAGAACCGGCGAGTACACCAGCGCGGTTCTCGCGACGTTGACGAAGGCAAGGTTGGCCAGCAGCGCGCCGGCAATCATTGCAGACAAAATCGCAATGACCCGCTGTCCGCGCCTAAGCGATTCAATCGCTATGGCAGCAAGCGCGAATGCGCAAAACACGAAGCCCTGACTCTGGTCGATATAATTCTTGATGGGAACGCCCGGCTGATCGGACTTGTAGTGGACCGACAGGCCCGGCCAATACAGTGCGACCCAAGAATACATCACGAGAACGGTACAGGACGCGACGAAGGCATAGAACACATACCGGCCCCGATCGGACTGGCTGAAGTGATAGATCAGGATGGGTATGCCCAGCAGTTTCGCCATTGGCGTAAGCCCGCGAAATCTCTCGGACCAAGACAAGCTGTCCGCCCAAAGGACGCCGAAAATGGCAAGCAGAAAGAGCGCCAGCGCCGCCATACTGGCGGGGCTTTTCAGTGACCTGAAAAATGCTGCGGGTTGTACGGTACTCAGAAAGCCGAGCAGAAAGGCCAGTCCGCAAGACGCCAGAAGCGATGTTGACCAGGGCAAGGCTGCCGCCCCGATAATTGCAAAATTCTCCGTGCCTTTTCTTCGGGCAGCCTGAGCAAGGGGCCGATTCGGCCCGGTCCACACGAAAAAGCCGATCCAGACATCGGTCAGTTCTCGCTTGATGACGGCGTACATTGTCCCTCGATGTGGCTATTTTTTAGGTGCGAGCGCCGGAAAATATGCGATATAGCTCAAGGCGATAACTACGGTGCGACGGTCACGGCCGTCCTTGGATCGGACTTTACCCGGAAGCTGGATGAGCGCAATCGACGGCTATATCGTGCGAGCGACGTTGCTGGCGTTCTTGTTGATTGTCGTCTCTTTGACGGGAGTCATATGGATCACGCAAGCGCTGCGCGGCATCGACCTGATGACGGGGCAGGGCCAGTCCATACTGGTGTTTCTCGGCGTCACGGGTTTGGCCATTCCGTTGCTTGCGATGATCATCGCGCCAATCGCGCTGTTGATTGCTGTGATGCATACCCTCAACAGGCTCGCGGCGGACTCCGAAATCATCGTGATGAACGCCGCAGGCCTGTCGCCCGCCAGGTTTCTTCGCCCGTTTCTGTTCGCGACATGCATTGTCAGCCTGCTGGTCGCGTTTCTTTCACTCTATCTTGCGCCCGAATGCATGCGCGCCTTGCGGCGATGGCAGACCGAAATCGGCGCGGACGTGCTGACTAATATTCTGCGGCCCGGGGAATTTCAGAAGCTGGGGCCTCTGACGATCCGTATCCAGGGTCGTCAGCCGGGCGGTCTTCTGGTCGGCATATTCATCGATGACCAGCGCAATCCGGCAGAACGGATCGATATCCTCGCGGACCGCGGCACCGTGCAGAAAAACGAGCGAGGATCGTTCCTTATTCTTCAGGATGGCAACTTGCAGCGCTTTGAAACCGGCAAGAAAGATCCGGCGCTTGTTGCATTCGCCAGCTATGCGTTCGACCTTTCTCAATTTTCGAACGTCGTTCAGAGCGTGACATACGGCCCCCGGGAGCGATCGATCGGTGAATTGATATCTCCGCCGCCGGACGATCCTGTCTACAAGCGAGTGCCGGGAGAGTTTCGTTCTGAATTGCACGACCGGATTTTGGGGCCGCTCTATCCGTTTGTTTTTGTTCTGATGGCATTTGCCATTCTTGGCGCTCCACGCACGACACGGCAGAATCGTAACTTCGCCATCGGCGTCCTTGTTCTCGGAATCCTTATTCTTCGTATCGCAGGGTTTGGTCTTTCAACCATATCGACGTCGCAGCCTGTGGCGATACCTGTTCAATATTTTCTACTGGCGGCGGTTAGCGCGGGCAGCGTCTGGATGACCCTGCGGGGCATCATTGTCGAAGCGCCGGCAAATCTGCTTGGACGCATCAATAGCATATTTACCCGCGCGGCGTCACTCAGACCGCAGTAGCGCGGCAAACCCGAAATCAATTTCTTTGCCGCCGATGGCTCTCTTGTTGTCGGTTCGGCCAGAGCGAATAAGAAGGTCGATGTAAGATGAAAAAGAAGACCGCACTCATTACGGGTGTCACCGGGCAGGATGGTGCCTACCTTGCAGAATTGTTGTTATCCAAGGGATACTCCGTCCACGGGATCAAGCGACGCACATCGCTCTTCAATACCGATCGCATCGATCATTTGTATCATGACCCGCACGACAAGGGTTATGATCTGACGCTTCATCACGGCGACCTGACCGATTCATCGAGCCTCATTCGGATTGTGCAGGAGGTTCAGCCGGACGAGATCTACAATCTTGCTGCACAGAGCCATGTGGCCGTATCGTTCGAAGAGCCCGAATACACCGCCAATTCCGATGCGCTCGGTCCGCTGCGAATTCTCGAAGCGATCCGCATCCTCGGACTTGAAAAGAAGACCCGGTTTTATCAGGCTTCGACGTCGGAGCTGTACGGACTTGTCCAGGAAGTACCGCAAAAGGAAACAACGCCGTTCTATCCCCGATCGCCTTACGCAGTTGCCAAGCTTTATGCCTACTGGATTACGGTGAACTATCGCGAAGCCTATGGTCTGTTCGCCTGCAATGGCATTCTCTTCAATCATGAATCGCCAATTCGCGGCGAGACGTTTGTCACGCGCAAGATCACCCGTGCCTTGGCGCGCATTAAGCTCGGTCTTCAGGAGAAAGTTTATCTCGGTAATCTGAACGCGCTACGCGATTGGGGTCACGCGCGGGACTATGTCGAGATGCAATGGCGGATGCTGCAGCAGGATGTTGCGGAAGACTATGTCATCGCGACGGGCGAACAGCATTCGGTTCGCGAGTTTTTCGAGGTGGCCGCAAGAGAAGTCGATATCGCTGTCCGCTGGGAAGGCGAGGGCGTTCACGAAAAGGGTTACGATGTTTCCACCGGGCGGTGCATCGTCGAGATTGATCCTCGCTATTTCAGGCCTGCCGAAGTCGAGACACTTTTAGGCGATCCAACAAAGGCCTATCAGAAACTCGGCTGGAAGCCGACGACGTCGTTTGCCGATCTGGTCGCCGAGATGATGCAAGAGGATATGAAGACAGCGCAGCGTGACGAACTCGTAAAACAGCACGGCTTTAAGCATTTTAATTACAACGAGTAGTCCCGAAACGAGGCAATCCTGATTTCCGCGTGGTTGAGTGATGCGCCTTAAGACGTTTTTGTATTGATTGAGCTGATTACAGCTATAAGTTTAGTTGAGATTGAGGGCGCTGTTGAGCAACAACATTTTAATTACGGGGGCTTCCGGTCAGGATGGCTATTACCTGATCAACCTGCTTTGTCAGCAGGGGGATGTCGTGCATGCCCAGTCACGGCGCCGGATGCACCCAAACTCGCATCTGGACGGCGTGCATTGGCACGTCGGTGATCTGACAGCCCCTGACTTTCTCGAGACATTGATTAAGACTGTTTTGCCGGACGAGATTTACAATCTCGCTGCGGTGTCGCGACCGATCCAAAGCTGGAGCGCTCCGAGGGAGACAGCTGAGGTCAATGGACTTGTACCACAGCAAATCTGCGAGCTTCTGCTCAAGCACAAGCCGGAATGCCGTCTGTTCCAGGCTTCGTCATCCGAAATATTTGGCGGCGATGTCGCGCGTGCCCAAAACGAGCAGACACCATTCGCTCCGAAAACGCCTTATGGTGCGGCGAAGCTGTATGCTCACAGCATTGTTGGGGCCTATCGAGCGCAATACGGATTACATGCTTCCACAGGGATTTTGTTCAACCATGAAAGTCCCAGGCGTCCGCTGTCGTTCGTTTCGCAGAAAATCGCTTATGCCGCGGCGGCTGTCTCGCTCGGTTTGAGTGACACTCCCGAGGCCGATGAGCGCGGCAGGCCGATTTTGCTGGACGGAAAAATCGCGTTGGGCGACCTGAGCGTCCGGCGGGATTTTGGTTTTGCAGGCGACTATGTGGAGGCGATGCGGCTCATCGTTCAGCATCCCATGCCGGATGACTATGTCATAGGTACGGGCGAAGATCATTCAATCGAGGATTTTTGCAATCAGGCTTTCAGTCTTGTCGGCCGCAAATGGTCCGACCACGTTGTTTTGGATCCAGGCCTGATCCGCAAGGTCGATAGCCGTTTCACGCACGCTGATGCGACAAAAATTGGCTCCGTTCTGAACTGGAAGCCTAAAACCGACTTTCCAGCGCTTGTTTCAATGATGGTGAACGCGCAGATCGCGTTCATCAAGAATAGCGTTTCGTCCAATCCTGTGTCTGATAGCGATCGCCGAAGCGTTGAGCATTGATGCGCATTCTTCATGCCTACAAGGTGTATTTGCCCAGCGTTTATGGCGGTATCCCATCCGTCATAGCGATGCTAGCAACGCTTCCGCGGGATGAATTTGAAACGGAGATTCTTGTCTCGTCCGGGCGTGGCATCGGATGCAAATATGAGTTTGAGGGTGTGAAGGTTGAGGCTGTCTCATCCGTTGCGACAGTGATGTCGACGCCGCTGGCCCCGACCTATCCCTTTAGATTCGTCAAAAGGGCGCGTTCTTCGGATGTGGTCGTTCACCACGCACCATTTCCTTTGACGGACCTCGGTGCTGTGCTGTTGCCGAAGAGTTCAACCCTGATCGTGCACTGGCATGCCGAAGTGATCGGGCGGCCATGGCTGATGCGGGTGTTGGCGCCGTTCGTCCGACACTCTCTCAGACGAGCGGACAAGATTATCGTTTCTGATCCGGTCATCGTTGAAAAATCTCCATTCCTGAAGCCGTTCGCCGACAAATGCGTGGCCATCCCTTACGGATGCGACACCGCATACTGGAAGCATCTGAGTCCGGGTGAGCAACAGGTTGTCGATCAGCTGAGAAAGCAACATCCAAGGCTGGTCGTCGCTGTCGGCAGGCTTGTCAGCTACAAGGGTTATGAGATCTTTCTTCGCGCAATGCAGGATGTCGACGCTGATGCCGTGGTCATTGGCGAGGGGCAGTTGAGGGAAAGTCTGACTGGCTTGGCAAAGGAACTCGGCGTTCAGGACAAAGTCAGGTTCGTGGGCGTATTGGAGCTTCACGAGGTCAAACAATACATTCATGCAGCCGGTGTGTTTGCGTTTCCATCCGTCTCGGAAGCCGAGGCCTTTGGACTTGTGCAGCTCGAGGCGATGTCCGCCGGTAAGCCGGTCGTGAACACAGCGCTTCCGACCGCGGTCCCCAATATCGCAAGAGACGGCAAGGAGGGGCTTACCGTTCCACCTGGGGAGCCGGCCGCATTTGCTGCTGCCCTGAATCAGCTACTTGATCAGCCCGATCTTGCCGCCCGGCTGGGCCAGGCTGGAAAAGAACGTGCAAGTTCCGAGTTTAGCCAGTCCTTGTTTCTATCCCGCATGCAAGAGGTCTATAAGCAGGCTTTTCAACGCCATGTATCGGCGAAGTGAGCGATGGCGAAGCGTCCGGCGCAGGTAGGCGAATGTTGATAACTCAGCAAAGACAAGCACGTAGCAGCCAGGCGCAGATGGCGTTGCAGGACATCTTGAGCGGCCTCTCGTTGTGGACGCTTTGGGGCAAGCTTGGCTGGAACGATATTTTGCAGCGCTATCGCCGCTCGCTGCTCGGTCCGTTATGGCTGACGGCCAGTATGGCGATCATGGTGATCTCGCTCGGTATTGTTTACGCCAAAATATTCAAGGCGGAACTAAGCGACTTCATGCCCTTTCTCTGCACCGGTTTGCTGATCTGGGGATATATCAGCGCGATTTTGTCGGAAGCCGGCATGCTCTTTACGGGGGCTGAGTCTTACATCAAACAAATTCGCTTGCCGTTCTCGCTTTACGTACTTCGCTTCATGTGGAGCAAGATCATTATTTTTGCCCATAATTTCGTAATCTACTTTGGCGTCATCATATATTTTCAGATTTGGCCGGGTGCGGTGTCGCTCTACGCGATTTTGGGGTTTCTGCTGGTCACTCTGAATGGTGCGCTGACGAGCATCTGTCTGGGCATGATGTCGGCACGGTTTCGCGATATTCCCCAGATCGTCGCAAGCGTCATTCAAATCGTATTCTTCATCACGCCCATCATGTGGAAACCCGAATTGCTTGGGGAGCATCAAGACTTGATGAGGTTCAATCCCTTTTATCATCTCGTTGAGGTCGTGCGGGCGCCGTTGCTTGGTCAACTTCCGTCTTCGGGGACTTATCTGGCCGCAGGTTTGATTACGTTGTTGAATGCCCTTTTCGCAGCCGTCTTCTTCACTCGCTTTCGCGCACGCATTTCGTACTGGGTCTAAGCCATGTCCCTGTCACAAGATGCGCGTAGGGAACAATCCATTCTTCGCCTCGACAATGTGAGTGTATCTTTTCCGATCTATCACGGCGGATCGCGCTCACTGAAGAAAGCCATATTGTCACGAGGTACAGCCGGACGCATCGCGCGCGATGCCAACGATCGCATCACTGTCGATGCATTGCGGAACGTTTCATTTTCCCTGGATCGGGGAGACAGGCTCGCCTTGATCGGATCAAACGGCGCGGGCAAGACGACTCTGCTGCGGGTTATGGCGGGAATCTACGAACCCGTCACCGGAATGGTGCAGGTCAACGGGCGGATTTCGCCGATGTTTGATATTTCTCTCGGCATCGACAGTGATTTGAGCGGTTACGACAATATCCGTCTGCGCGGGCTATTGCTTGGCCTGTCGTCAAAGCAAATCGAGAATTTGCTGCCGCAGATCGTCGACTTCACCGAACTTGGCGACTATCTCGATATGCCTGTGCGCACATATTCGTCCGGCATGATGCTGCGCCTGACGTTTGCGGTCGCCACTTGCTATGAGCCGGAAGTTCTTTTGATGGATGAATGGATATTGGCGGGCGACGCTCATTTCATGACCAAGGCCCGTGAACGCATCGACTCCTTCATCAAGAAAGCAAGTGTTCTGGTGCTGGCGTCGCATAATCTCGAAGTTTGCCGCCACTGGTGCAACAAGGCGGTCTGGATGGACCGGGGGAGCATCAAGGCTTTCGGTCCGGTCGAGGATGTCATCGCCGCGTATCAGGCAGTGCCGTAAAGAATTCTACTTTCCACGTTGGATGACCAGCCCGATCGACGTTGAAACGAAGTTCGAGAGCAATAGCCGGATATGCGTATCGGCAACGAAGGGAGGAATATCCACGAAAAGGTCAATGGGTTCGCTCAAAACATCGTAGCAGACCTCCGCGACAAAGTGGCCGTCCTCGCGAAGTTCTTCGACGAGGCTTTGAATGTCGCGCCGCCTGAAAAGAACAAGTGTTGGATTGTTGTCGATCGTCTCATCGTTCGATGAGACGTTATATTCAGTGGTATGGACGGCGATTCCACCGACTTTCAGGGTTTTCACGGAAGCCTTGATAAATTCAAGGCCCGCTTTGATTGAACCCAGGTGTTCGAGGCTGCAAGAAGACCAGCAAAAATCGAAGTTGCGATAACGGCCCGGGATTGCATTCATGTCACAAACTTCAAATGTGACTTTTTGGGTGAACAGTTCATCGGAGCAGAGGCGTCTCGAATTCAACTGCGAAAGGTGTGAGGCATGCTGATTGCTGGAAATCCAGCCTGCTGCGGTCGCTGCATCGGCGGCCATGTCAGTGGCGACAATTTCTGCACCGCGTGCCGCGAACGCGGCAGGGAGCGGCTCCTGACCGACGCCAAATGCTATTCCCCGCGATCCTTCGGCAAGCAGGCCCGCTGCTTCGATATGCTTGCCGATGAACACGTGCTCCCAGATCTTCCGGTGAACGCGCGGCGCCTCCTGCAGTATGTCGAGCCAGCGATGAAAGTCCGGATGCCGAAAGTCCTGAGCGGTGCATACTGACGACCGGAAGTAGAGTCGCTCGCCTATGGCGGGCACAGTCTTGAAGTCCTGAATTTTGCGCCCATCCATTGGATGAGAAATCACATCATATATGTGCGAAAGATGGTTCTGTTGTTGCCGGGACAAAGGCCCGGCTCCCAAGGCCGAACGAGCACCACGCCATAACAATTGAGGGCGGCCATCTGGCCCCCGTACAACGCCTAATCTGCGGGCAATTGCGCCCAAATACCTACGCAACATGGTTAGCGATCACATCGTTATGTCTGAATCGAGGGAAGGAAATTGAACCTGTTGTCGTTGGACGGCTTGGATTATTGCATGGTATCATCTGGTGGTAAAAGCCCTGTATTCCTTTGAGTTTTTCGATGACACTTTGGTTTGATGTAACAGATATTCGGGATTGGAAGCATCCCTACCTCACCGGAATTCAGCGAACAGTCGTAAATGTTTTGTCGGAATTGTCGAAGTCCCGCGAGGACGTCCGGCTCTTTCATTATGTGCGCTCTGAACGGACGCTGCGGCAGACGGATATCCATTCGCTTCCGGCTGCTGTCCAGGAATCTCTCTCTTGCTCGCGGGAATCGATACCGCGTGATGCCGTCGACGCGGGAAGCGTTGCAGAAGCGGCTGGCCCTCGCGGTGTTGTGAAAAGTAGTCTCCGGCGACGCGTACGGAAGTGGATTGGAAACGAGACGTCGGAGGCTCTCAGGGACTTCCGGGATAGCGGCGTGGCTGTTGCTCGCATCTTTTGGAGAAAGCTTCGCTCTATGGGCTTTGCCAGGATTTCTCGGCCCAAGATTTACCCTGAAAGCAGTTTGTTTCAGCCTGGCGATGTCTGTGTTTCGCTGTCTGCGACGTGGGGCTTGCCTCACTACGGTGACGTCATTGCAGCAAACAAGCTGCAAGGACGCGTGAAATGCATCAGCCTGATCTACGACCTTATCCCCACGCTCTTCCCGCAGTGGATGCTGCCGGGGTCTTCAGACGTCGTCACGCGCTGGGCCAGACAGCAGATGAAAAATGCCGATGTGATTCTGACGATATCGAATTTTCAGAAGCGAGAGATATCGAATTATATGGAGATTGAAAAAATCTCCCAGCGGCCGATTGAAGTTGTTCGGCTGGGTGACAATCCGAGCTTCACGGCGAGTTCCGCTCCTGACAAGCCATTGGGTTTGCCGCGCTGTCTTCCCAAGCGTAAATTTGTTATCTGTGTTTCCTCGCTGGACGTGCGAAAAAACCAGGCCCTTCTTTATCACGTGTGGCAACGTCTGGCTGAAGAGCTTGGACCCGATTGCCCCGAACTTCTTCTGATCGGCACACCGCAATTGTATGTCTCTGATCTTTTGCATCAGATGCGTACAGACCGGGTGGTGAACGAACTCATCACCCACTTGGACGATGTCGTTGATGAAGAACTGGCCTGGTACTATCGCCACTGCGAATTCACTATCTATCCCTCAATCTATGAGGGATGGGGGCTTCCCATTTCGGAGAGTCTGTCTCTTGGCCGCTATTGTATCGCGGCTAACAGGACGTCGTTGCCGGAGGCCGGAGGCGATCTCGTCGACTACTTCGATCCCTTCGATTTTGCCGCTTGCTATAAACTTGTTCACAGGGCTGTGACCGATCCGGATTATGTGAAGCAATGTGAGCAGCGGATACGGACGGAGTATGTGCCTCATAGTTGGGCCATGACAGCCGCCCAGATTTCGGAGATCGTGGATCAGGTCGGCGGTTTGGAGCGACAACAGGCTATTTGATATTGGTTAAAGTCGCTTGTTCTTAACGGGTTTTCGGTAATCTGCTTTAGTCATCCGATCTTGATCAAAATGTATTCAGCGGTCGCGAGAGTATTGCCACGCAAATGCAGGTAGGTTTCGAATCCAGCATCCTCAACCGTTCGATGACGGGCGTGGCGAATTATACATTTAACATCGTCCGTTATGCGCTGGAACTCGACCCAAATCTTCGCTTTGCGGGATATCGCGATTTCGACTGGCGCAAGTTCGATCTTGCGGATGCGCTGGAAGTCAGCCGGTCTCATCAAAAACAGGATGATGCCGACAAATCCACAAGGGCATCCCGGACGAATCTGAGAAGCCGCGTTCTCGACAAGGTTGTTCGGTTGCCGGGTTCGCGCATGGCCGCTGCGGTTTATCGCGGGTTGCGCCAACAGAGATTTGCGTCGTCGGTGCAAAAGCAATCTCTCGACCTGTTTCATGCATTCAATTTTCGCCCGCTGACCGATCCGGGCGTGCCGACGCTTCCTGTTGTTTACGATTTGTCGACCTTCAGGCATCCCGAATTTCATCCGCGAGATCGGGTCGAATGGCTTGAACCGTTGCGCGAGTTCGTTGCGCAAGCGCCCCTGGTCCATACGATTTCTGATTTCAGCAGGCGCGAGATTGCAGACGTATTCGGATATCCTGCGGCACAGATATTCGTTGCGCCGCCGGCGGCGTCGGACCTGTTTGTGCCGCTTGGTTTCGACAAAACCCAGATCGCGCTCGACAAGCTTGGTCTGACATACGGCGAATTCTTTCTGATCGTGGGGACGCACGAGCCGCGCAAGAACATCAGGACTGCGATTCTGGCATATGAGCGATTGCCGCCGGCGTCACGCGCGCGGTGCCCCTTGATCCTGGCGGGTGGGAGAGGGTGGGGCAATCTCGATCTTCCCGCGCAGACGGACGGCCTGGTCAGGGAAGGAACGGTTCGCTTTATTCATGGTGCAGCCGATCCGCAATTGCGCGACCTCTATGAGGGCGCGCGGCTTATGCTTGCACCTTCGCTTTATGAGGGCTTTGGGATGCCCGTGGTTGAGGCTCTGGCTTGCGGAACGCCGGTGGCTCATAGCGCCGATACGTCAATGGACGAGATTTCGGGAGGCATGGGCAGCCGTGTGGCCGCGCTGGATGTGGATGCCTGGACCCGCGTGCTCAAGGATGCGCTTGAGGGGAATGATCACGCCGATCCCGCGTCCCGGAATGCACGGATTGCGCGCGCCCGCGAGTTTGACTGGCGGCACAGTGCCGGCCTGGTTATTGAGGCGTATAGGCGAATCCTGAAGTGATAGTCTGAACGGTATCGGCACTTATGACGCGATGCGGGACCGCTTGATCGGCAACCCATTGCGCTTCCAGGAATTGATCAAGCATTGACCCGTCCGGGACCATTCGGTTAGGGCTTGAACTCTGTATCGCAGTAGCTGGTGAGATGTCGCCGCCATGGCCTCGCTTTTCGATAGATGGCTCGATGGCGTTGAGGACGGCTGGGGCGTTCCGCTGTTGCTTGCGGTCTTTGTCACCCTCTGGACCGCATTTCTCTCGATCGCGTATATGAATGCGGATCTCCATCCCGACGTGATCGAGGCATGGACGATGGGGCGAACGCTGGACTGGAGCGGCGCCAAGCATCCGCCTCTGATGGGTTGGGTGACGCATCTCTGGACCTTGGTTTTTCCGGTCCGCGACTGGTCGTTTTACCTGCTGGCCATGGTCAATTCTGCGATCGCTCTTTGGATCATCGACCTGATAGCGCGCCGCGTTGTGACAGGCGACAAGCGCGTCATCATCCTGCTGCTGTTGATGCTGCTGCCCGTCTACCAGTTTCAGGCGCAGCGCTTTAATGCGAATTCCGTCCTGTTCGCAGTCTGGCCGCTTTCGATCTATTGCTTCCTGCGATCTTTCGAGACCCGAAGCATCGTGTGGGCGGTTGCAGCCGGTCTGGCTGGCGCTTTGGCGATCCTTGGAAAATATTACTCCGCATTTCTGATTATCGGATTTGCCTTCGCTGCGATCTGGCATCCTGCGCGGCGGGCTTATTTCACATCCGGCGCGCCATGGATTTCGGCGATTGCCGGATTGCTCCTGCTGGCGCCGCACATTCACTGGATGCTGACGTCGGGAACCAGCCCGGTGGGTTATGCGTTGGCGGCGCATGGCGGACTGAGCGCGGGGAGCGCGTTGGCGTCTGGTCTGAGGTTCCTGCTCGGTCTGGTAGCCACCCTGGCGCTTCCTGGCGTGATTTGGGCTGTCATGATCCGCACGCGGGCAGGCGACTACCTCAAGGGACTTCGTCCGCTGGACTCGGGGCTGTATCTGCTGTTGCTGATTGCCATCGGCGCCATCATCGCCCCGCCGGTTGTCAGCCTCATGTTGCGGAGTTCTCTGACGGCGATATGGGCCTCACCCGGTCTTTTTGTGTTCTTACTCGTCGCAGTCTGTGCCGCGCGGTTTCCGGTCGACCGCGTGGAAACGCGACGACTGGCTGCCGGCATTCTTACGCTGACCTTGTTCGCGTTGCTGGTCGCTCCCGCGCATGCCTGGTACCGTAATGGGCACCCGTTCAGCGAGGGCCGAAACTATTACAGCCTCGCTACGGGGGAGGTCATGAAACGCTGGCGTGAGGTGTCACCGGCCCCGCTCAAGACGGTAAGCGGAGATAAACTCGCGATGGCTCTTGGCTTCTACGCGCCGGAGCACCCGGCTTTCGTCGTTCCCTTCAAC
>CAZQMD010000012.1:0-35282 GCA_964594185.1 uncultured Afipia sp.
GGTCGAGCGGAATGCCGGCGAACAGCGTGCGCATGTCGTAGATGGAATCGATGGCGACGCCTGCCATGCCGACGTCACCGGAGACGCGCGGGTGATCCGAGTCATAGCCGCGATGGGTGGCGAGATCGAATGCGACCGAGAGACCCTTCTGACCGGCCGCGAGGTTGCGGCGATAGAAAGCGTTGGAATCTTCCGCAGTCGAGAAACCCGCGTATTGGCGGACCGTCCATGGCTGGTTGACATACATGGTCGGGTAGGGACCGCGCAGGAACGGCGCGATGCCGGGCCATGTGTCGAGGAAGTCGATGCCGTTGAGGTCGGCTTCGCTATAGCTCGGCTTGACCAGAAGACCCTCGGGCGTGAGCCACGGTTGCGCGCTGCTCTCGCTCGCCTTCACGGCAGCGGGCTCGAATGCAACGTCGGCAAAGTTTGGAATACGGGTCATTCTGTTGTCTCGGTTTTGCGCGCGATCAGCGCATTGATTGCGCAGCTCACGTATTATGATCCGGATGCTGGCGGCTGACAATGCTGCCTGCCTCGGCAGAACCCCATGATTCGACTGTCGTTTTGCCCGGCAGATTGTGCAGGTTCATGGCCCAGGCGAGCTTGGATTCAATGCCGATCTGGTAGGTCGGAATCACACGGTCCGGACGGTCGAAAGCACCCGTCAAAAGCTCGATCACCGAACCGTTCAGCTTGCGATAGCTCAGCGGCGTTCCGCAGGCTGTGCAGAAGTCGCGCTCTGCCGTCGATGATGACCGAAACGTCCCCGGCAAGCCGCGTGTCCAGGCGAAGTCGCCGTGCGGGATTTCCACGAAGGCTGCGAATGGCCCGGCCACAGCCTTCTGGCACATCCGGCAATGGCAGACGCTGATGCGTCCCGGATTGCTGTAAGAGGCGAAGCGCACGGCGCCGCATTGGCAGCCGCCGGTCAAAACAGGAGCGCGGTCCTTCATGACATCCACCTAAAGAAGTTGATAGGCAGCTTTCAGTGTCGCGAGCGCGTCGCCTCCCGCGGCGATGAAACCGGTGACGCCTGCTTCGCGTAGCGCAGGTTCCAGATCGCCGGGGCGGCCTGCCAGATAGATATGCTTCGCGCCCGCCGCGTGAAGGGCTTGCGCCGCTGCGACAGCCTGCGCTGCGTAGACCTTGTCGGAGGAACACAGGCAAACAAGCTTCGCACCTGAGGCCTTGAAAGTGGCTGCGAGCGCGGCAGGATCGGGGAACCCGTCGTTGCCGAGGGCTTCGATCCCGCCGGTCTCAAAGAAACTTTTGGCGAAGGTGGCGCGCGCGGTGAAATCCGCAGGCGTGCCGAGATTGGCGAGGAACACAGCAGGGCGCTTGTCGGATTTTGCCAGCATGTCGTCGGAGCGATCGCGCAGCTCTTCGAACGGGGCGGCGAGACGGATCGGCGCGAGCGCGTCGAAGGTCAGGACCACTTCATCCGTCCACGGCAGAGCCGCAGGCTTCACTTCGAGGACGTCCGGCTTCTTCTCGTTCAGGTACGGGAATTCGCTGGCGCCGGTGAGAACGTCCTTCCGTTTGGCAATATTGACGTCGCGCGCGGCACGCACGGCTGCGACCTTCGGCTGGATGATGTTCTTGGCGAGCGCAGCGAATGCACCGCCAGCTTTTTCGATCTCCTGAAACTGCGACCATGCGGCTTCGCAGAGCTGTTTCGTCAGCGTCTCGATGCCGCCCGAGCCTGCAGCCGGGTCCGACACCTTGTCGAGATTGGATTCCTCCAGAAGCACGAGCTGGGTGTTGCGCGCGATGCGGCGCGCGAACGCGTCCGGCAATCCGAGTGCCAGCGTGTGCGGCAGCACGCTGACGCTGTTAGCGCCGCCGAGGCCCGCCGAGAATGCCGCGATGGTTGCGCGCAGCATGTTCACGTCGGGATCGCGTTGGGTCAGCATTCGCCATGAGGTTTCTCCCACGACGAACAGCGGCTCGGGCTTGAGTCCGCAACTCTGCTCGATCCGCGCCCAGAGCATCCGCAGCGCGCGGAACTTCGCCATAGTCAGAAACTGGTCGGCGTCGGCGCTGAGGCGGGCATAGATCATCCGCCCCGCATCACCGAGTGGAATGCCAGCGTCGTCCAGCGCGCGCAGATAAGCGACACCGACGGCGAGGACATAAGCCAGTTCTTGCGCTTCCGAGCCGCCTGCGTCGTGAATCACGCGGCCATCTGCCGGTGCGAAGGGACCGCGAAAGCCGAGCTTTGCGAGTTGCGCGATCTTGCCGCCAAAAACCTTGGCGATGGACTCCCATGGGCCGTGGCTGCTGCCGCGCACCCCGCCGCCGCCAATCGGATCGAGACCGAAACGGACCTTCACGGCAGAAGGAGCGATCTTGCGATCCGCGAGCAGTTCGGCGAGGTGCTGCCCCATATCGCGCGACTGCGGACCTATCTCGAGTTCGATATCGATCCCGGCGTCGAGATAGACGCCATCGAGCGCGCGCTCGAGAGCATCCTTTGTCGGCGGCAGGCCGTAGCCCCGCGCGGCATTGGCACCGGCGAAAACAACTGTGAGTCCTGTCGCGCCGTTTTCGAGATCATGCAGCGCCTGCGCATTGGCGATGGCCGCATCCGGATGATCGACACGCTGCATGATCGCCCACGGCGCGCCAGCGACACGTGCGGGGATCGCCGCCGCATTGCGCGCGCGCTCATAGATCGGGTCGATCCGCAGGCCGTCATAGGTCTTGCCGACAAGCTTCTCGAACGGCGCGCCTTTCAGGACACCGTCGGCGAGCTTCCGCCAGTCGTCGCGGGTGGCGGAGGGGAAGTCGGCCGCGAGCGGCAGAGTGTCGGTTTCACTGGACATTCAGAGGGTTAGCTCCCGGAGCGTAGCTCATTTTTGACGCGTTTTCTTCACGCGAACCGGTCTCCACTTCGCTTGAAAACGCTATGTGATTGCCCGGAAAATGCCATGCGGCGGCGCGCAAGCCAAATGGTTGTTTCAGGCGTTTAGCGCAAATCAGGCAGGCGTTCGATGCCATCAGTCGACAGATTGGCGAGGGTCTGGCGCGGGGTTTGTCCCGCAATTGGACGGTCCGGAGCGATCTCGGCCAGTGGCACCAGAACGAAGGCGCGTTCGAATAGTCGCGGATGCGGCAACGTCAGTTCGGGTTTATCGAGCTGAACGTCGTCGTAGGCAATCATGTCGAGATCAAGCGTACGCGGTCCCCAGCGCCGTTCATTGGCGCGGTCGCGCCCGAATTTTTTCTCGATCTTGTGCAGAGTGAACAGAAGCGCGTGCGGATCGAGGGGGGTCTCGATTTCGATACAGGCATTGATAAATGGCGACTGGTGTTCATCGCCCCAAGGCGGCGTCGTGTAATCCGACGAGCGGGCGACAAGAGCCGCCTGCGTCATGCCGCAGATATTGGCGATGGCCTTGGCGAAGGTCGCGCGGACATCGCCGACATTGCCGCCAAGCGCGATCAGGACACTCGCCATTTTCTTTTACGTCCGCGAGCGGGTGATGACGACGCCGACGTCGTCGAAGATCGCGGCGATAGGGGCATGCGGCTTGTGAACCGTGACCTTGACCGCGCTGACGCGCTTGAACGCGGCAAGCACCGCTTCCGCGACCGCACCCGCCGCACGCTCCAGCAGATAGTAGTTATGCCCCTTGAAGGCCGCACTCGCGGTCGTGACCACATCCGAATAGGATACGGTGTCGGCGAGCTTGTCGGTCCGGGAGGATTCCGCGAGATCGATCGACAGTTCGAGGTCGATGACGAAACGCTGGCCGACCTCCGCCTCGTGATCCATCACACCATGCCGGGCGTGGATCAGAAGCCCCTTGATGAAGATAGTGTCGCTCATCGTTTGTCCTCGATTGCCGATGCGACGCGGAGCGCCTGCACTGTTTCCGCAACGTCATGCGCGCGGATGATTTTTGCGCCGCGCTGCGCTGCCAGCAAGTGCGCCGCAAGAGAACCGCCAAGCCGCTGATCCGGTTCGGACGGAGTGACCGAGGCGATAAAGCGTTTTCGCGATGCACCGACCAATAGCGGAAGGTCGAACTGGTCCAAGGCGTCGAGCCGGGCGAGCGCCGTTATGCTCTGTTCAGGTGTTTTGCCAAAGCCGATGCCGGGGTCCAGGACAATATGTCCTTGTGGGATATTCGCTCTGGCCGCGATCTCAAGCGAGCGTGCAAAAAACGCTGCCATGTCCGCGACGATATCGATGGCCGGATCGGCGCTCTCGCGATTGTGCATGATGATCACAGGCGCATGATGATCCGCGATCACGCGGGCCATGTCTTGGTCGCGCTGCAGGCCCCAGACATCGTTCGCGATGGCGACGCCCTGGCCGAGCGCCCAGGCCGCCACCGATGCTTTCATGGTGTCGATCGACACCGGTGTGCCGAGCGTGATCACTTTGGAGAGAATCGCCGACAGTCGCGCCTGTTCCTGTTCAGCCGAAACCGGCTGCGACCCATAGGGACGGGTGGATTCCGCGCCGATATCGAGGATGCCGGCACCTTCAGCGATCATGCGCCGGGCCTGCGTCAGCGCCGCCTCGGGCGCGACGAACTTCCCGCCATCGGAGAACGAGTCCGGCGTGACATTGAGCACGCCCATGACCACGGGAAGGGGACCCGCGAACAGGTCCCGCAGCACCGGATGGAGCTGCGCGGCAGCCGGATATGACGTTCGGGACGGAGCAGCCATCATGCGGTGGCTTTGCGCGGTCCCCGCGGTCAAGTCAAGCGATGGTGGAGGGGGATGTCGCCCAAGAGCGATTGAGCGGCTTGAACAGCCTCGGCCGTGGGCTGGTCAGTAGGAAATCTTCAGCGGCAGCTTGCGGGCGCGCTGGATCAGTTCAGCGACCGACTTGTCCGATGGCAGGACCTGCACCAGCTTCCGCTTGTCGTTGGCCTCCTTCATGGCCTGCGCCAGGCGCTGCGGATTGCGCTGTACGAATTCGCGGACGGTCACGACGCCTGCCGCGCGTAATAGCTCTGCCTTTGCCTTGCCCATGCCCTTGATGCGCATGCAGTCGGCGATATTGGCCCAGGCCAGCAGCTGCTGCTCGCTGAGGCCGGTCTTGGCGGCCAGCGCCTTCCGGCCCTTCGGGGTGCTGGCGCTTTCAAGCAATGCCGCCGTGGTGCGAATGCCTTCAGCCTTCAGCTTGACCTGGGCATGCGCGCCAAGTCCGTCGATTTTCGAAAGGGGATACGCTGGAAATGAACTGGACATGTTACTCAAATAAAATTGGATGTTATGCGAACTGGGAAAGGCCAGGCGTCTCGGCAATGATCGCGCGCATTCCGTCCGCACCAATTTTGTCGCGGCCGAGCCTGAAGAGTTCACGCGCGAGGCTCTGAATCTCGCTCATTCCTAAACCCATGCCCATCAGCCGTGCGCCAAGGGCCATCACGCCGCCGCCGAGCATGCTTGCAAGGCCGCCGGATCCTGCCGCCGCGATTGCATTCTCCGCACCTGGAATTTGCTCGATCAGCGAACGCACCTGTTCTGTCGGTCCCTCCTTGCGAAGGAACCCAAGGATGGCGCCCACGGCTTTTTCGGCCACAGCCTTGTCAATTCCGGCTTTTGCAGCCAGATCGCCAACGAACTCGTCCATGAAATTGCCCCGTGCCCACCGGTTCGTGCCGGATCTTTGTTTGTGATTTTATCTTGAGCGCGTGCGCCGCGAATTACAAGCGATCAAACTTTTTGAAACCGCAGTTTGGACGCAATCCATCGTGAAGTGTTGCAACGATGCAAGAGTTACTGCCGATTCCTGAATGATTTCCCAGACGAACAGCGAGAATGGAGCGCGTGCGGCACCAAGATACGGCGTGAACGTCAATTCGTTTCAAGTCATGATCGGAATTCACTCAGCTTCAGCAGTTCAGCGCCATATATATAACGTCCGGTATCGTGCAGAGCGGCATCTTTTCTGTCCGCCAATGCGCCACGACGCGGGTTGACCCACGGGTTCCATACTGCAAGATCACATATTATGCGTCGCGGTTCGGCGACGGCACAATCCAGTCTGTACGAGGCGAGCGATGGCAAAGAAGGCGTCCAAGAAAACCTCCGACAAGGCCGATGCGCCGCCCTCAGTTACGTCAGCCGGTGCCGGAAGCACCGCCTCTGCCGATACTGACAAGACAATCTTCATCGGCAAGGGGGATCAGCCGGCTTTTCTGACCCTCGGGCTTGCGAACCGTCACGGCCTGGTCACCGGCGCCACCGGAACAGGCAAGACCGTGACGTTGCAGGTCATGGCGGAAGGTTTTGCGCGCGCAGGCGTTCCGGTTTTCGCGGCCGACATCAAGGGCGACCTGTCCGGCATTGCGGAAGTTGGAGAGGCCAAGGACTTCATCCTCAGCCGCGCCAAGGAAATGGGCCTTCAGTTTCAGCCGGACCAGTTTTCGACCATCTTCTGGGACGTGTTTGGCGAGCAGGGGCATCCGGTCCGCGCCACCGTCACCGAAATGGGCCCGTTGCTGCTGTCGCAGATGCTGCAGCTCAACGATGTTCAGGAAGGTGTCCTCAACGTCGCGTTCCGCGTCGCCGACGAGCATGGTCTCGCACTGGTCGACATGAAGGATCTGCGTGCCTTGCTCGACGCCATTGTGCCGGGATCGGCCAAAGACGACGACATCGATCCGCTGCAGGACATCCGCAAGGCGGCGCAATCCTTCGGCAATGTCAGCAAAGCGACCGTCGGCACCATCCAGCGCCAGTTGCTGGTGCTGGAAAATCAGGGCGCGGACAAATTCTTCGGTGAGCCCGCATTGCAGTTGAAGGATTTCATGCGGACCGACTCCAGCGGTCGGGGCCTTGTGAACATCCTTGTCGCCGACAAGCTGATGTCGAGTCCGAAACTGTATTCAACATTCCTGCTCTGGATGCTGTCCGAGCTGTTCGAGGAGCTGCCCGAGGTGGGCGATCCGGAAAAGCCGAAACTGGTGTTCTTTTTCGACGAAGCGCATCTGTTGTTCGACGACGCGCCAAAACCCCTGATGGATAAGATCGAGCAGGTGGTCCGCCTGATCCGCTCGAAGGGTGTCGGTGTTTATTTCGTGACCCAGAACCCTATCGACGTTCCGGACAAGATTCTCGCCCAGCTCGGCAACCGGGTGCAGCATGCTTTGCGTGCATTCACCCCGCGCGACCAGAAAGCGGTGCAGGCGGCGGCGCAAACCTTCCGGCCCAATCCCGCTCTCGATACTGCAAAGGTCATCACGGAACTCGGCAAAGGCGAGGCGCTGGTGTCGTTCCTTGAAGGCAACGGCACGCCCGCAATGGTCGAACGCGTCATGATCCGTCCGCCTACGGCGCGGATCGGGCCTGTGACGCCGGACGAGCGCAAGGCGATCATTGCCGCAAGTCCCGTGAAGGGGAAATACGATACTGCCATCGACGCGGAATCCGCATTCGAGATACTGCAGAAGCGTCTGTCGAACACCGCTGCGCCTGCGGGTACGCCTGGCGCAGACGGATCGGAAGGCGGCGGTGTGCTCGGACAGATTGGCTCGATCGTCGGGACAATTTTCGGTACCAATACGCCGCGCGGAAGGCTGTCGACGACCCAGGTCATTGCGCGCAACGTGACGCGCACGGTGACCAACAAGGTTGCCGGCGACGTGGCTGCTAATATCGGCAAATCGGTGGGTGGTTCGCTCGGCGGATCGATCGGCCGCTCCCTTGTGCGCAACGTGCTGGGCGGCTTGTTGAAGAGATAGTGCGCCTTCGCCGCGTCGCCCGAACTTGAGGATAAAGAATATGCCCGCCACGCCCCAGCTCTCCGCCGTTCTCGATCATATCGACAAGGATTTCGACAAAAGCCTGGAGCGGCTGTTCACGCTGCTTCGGATCAAGTCGATTTCGGCTGATCCTGCTTTCAACGATGATTGCAAAAAGGCGGCGGATCATCTCGCGGCGGACATCGCCTCTATCGGCTTTACGACTGATGTGCGTCCGACCGCCGGTCATCCGGCGATTGTTGGCAAGAGCAACGGCAGCAGCGGCGCGCATGTGCTGTTCTACGGCCACTACGACGTGCAGCCGGTCGACCCGCTCGACCTGTGGCATCGCCCGCCGTTCGAACCCGTCGTCACCGGTCACGCTGACGGCCGCAAGATCATCGTTGCGCGCGGCGCGGAGGACGACAAGGGCCAGCTCATGACCTTTGTCGAGGCCTGCCGCGCCTGGAAGAACGTCACCGGCTCGCTGCCGCTGAATGTCACGATCCTGATCGAGGGTGAGGAGGAAATCGGTTCGAAGAATTTCGGTCCCTTCCTCGACAAGAACAAGAAGGACCTCGCTGCCGACTTCGTGCTGGTCTGTGACACCGGCATGTGGGACCAGAACACGCCCGCGATCACGACCTCGCTGCGCGGCCTTGTCTACGACGAAGTCCGGATCAAGGCGGCGAACCGCGATCTGCATTCCGGCATCTTCGGCGGCGGCGCGCAGAACCCGATCCGCGTGCTGACCCGCATTCTCGGCGGCATCCATGATGACAACGGTCACATCACTATTCCGGGCTTCTACGATGGGGTGAAGGACCTGCCGCCGGACATCCTGGCGCAGTGGAAGAACCTCAATCTGTCTCCAGAAAGTTTCCTGAAGCCGATCGGCCTTTCAGTGCCGGCCGGAGAGAAGGATCGACTCCTGATCGAGCAGGTATCGTCGCGTCCGACCTGCGACATCAATGGCATTGTCGGTGGTTATACCGGTGAGGGCTCCAAGACCGTGATCCCTGCGGAGGCCTCTGCAAAAGTGTCGTTCCGTCTGGTGGAGGGCCAGCAGCCGGAGAAGATCCGCAAGGCCTTTCGCGATTTCGTCACGTCGCGTTTGCCGGCGGATTGTACGGCGGAGTTCATCGATCATGCCGGCGCGCCGGCGATCGCGCTCGACTGGGGCATGAAGCCGCTGGCTGCGGCGAAACGCGCGCTGACTGACGAATGGGGCAAGGACGCGTTGTTGATCGGGTCGGGTGCGTCGATTCCGATTGTCGCCGATTTCAAGAAGACGCTCGGGCTCGATACTGTGCTGATCGGTTTCGGGCTTGAGGACGACAACATCCATTCGCCGAATGAGAAATACGACCTCAAGAGCTTCCACAAGGGCATCCGCTCGTGGGCGCGTATTCTCGCAGCGTTTGCTGACACACCGCGCTAGCTGCGCTGATCGCGTTTGATCCTGTCGATATAGGCTGTTGTCTCCGGCGGCAGCGATTTTAATCCGCGCTGCCCGGCTTGCGACAGCAGTGGCCTCAGCTTCGACCCGGCGAGATAGGCCGGGTCGCGTCCGGGCTGGATGATGCGGTCGAAGACGAGCACGATGGTCACGGCTACAAGCCCGATGCGGACAACGCCGAGAGCCGCGCCCGTCAGCCGATCGGGAAGGCTGCGGACAGGTCCGACGGTTTCATCGACGGCAAGCCGCAGCAGATATCCCAGCACAAGGCCGGCTCCAAGGAACAGGCTAAAGAACACGACGGAGTTTTGTGTCGCGGATGGCACCTTCTGACCGGCTATGATCGGCGTGATCCACGACGTGCCGGCAACAGCCAGAGGCGCGGCGCTGATGTAGCCCAGGATGGTCGCCATGCTGCGAATGAGCCCGGTCCTGTAACCCGTGACGATGGCAATGATCGCCACGACAGACACCACGATATCGAAGGTGTTCATGAGCCGGATTCCCAAAGCACAGTCGGCAGCCTTGTCAGCCGTAAGCGGTGTGCCTTAGCAAATCATTGATCCGGTCGATGATCCGGAGGAACAGACGGATGAAAGCAAAAACGCCACCCGGAATTGGGCGGCGTTTGTGGTCTCTGTCAGTGTAGAGGCTGACGGTTGGAATCTATATCCGAAGCCGATCCTGTCAAGTCTTGTAGCTGGGATCGATCCTGTCGAGCTTGCGCAGCAGCGGCGGCCAGACGAGTTTGGTCGAACGCAGATCCGAACGATCCGGATCGCTGACCAGCTTCTCGTTCTTTTCAATGACGAGCTTTTCGACCGGATAGGCCGTCGGTCCGAGCATGCGGGTACGCACCTGCATCGTGCAGGCACGCTCGAGATGGAACATCCGCTCGAACGCCGAGCCGACAGAACGGCCGACCGTCAGCGTGCCGTGATTGCGCAGCAACAGATGGTTCTTGGTGCCGAGATCCTTCTGGATGCGCGGGCGCTCGTCGTGATCGAGGGCGATGCCTTCATAGTCGTGATAGGCGAGGTCGCCGGTGACGAGCTGCGCTGTCTGGTTCAGCGGCAGCAGGCCTTCCATGCAGCTTGCAACGGCGGTGCCATCGGGCGTGTGCAGGTGGAGCACGCAACCTGCATCCTCACGCACCTCGTGAATGGCGGAGTGAATGGTGAAGCCAGCAGGATTGATGCTGTATTCGCTCTCCGTCAACTGGTTGCCGTGGAGATCGACCTTCACAAGGCTCGACGCGGTGATTTCGTCGAACATCAGACCATAGGGATTGATGAGAAAGTGATGCTCGCCGCCGGGAACGCGGGCCGAGATGTGGGTATCGACGAGGTCGTCCCAGCCGTAATAGGCGATGAGACGGTAGCAGGCTGCGAGATTGACGCGCTGCTCCCACTCGCCTGGGACCATGGTGGACTGGACTTCCTTGAGGCGTGCTTCGGCCGGTGACATTACATTTTCTCCCGCGATTTATTGGTCTTTCGTGGCGCGAAGCCTAGCCCTGCGGTCGCGCGACCGCAACATGCGGCCTCCGCAGAGGCGTCATGTTGTGAGAGGGCGATCAGGAATGGGTCAGGGCGCCGGAATGGCGAGGAGGCTCGCGATGCTCTTGCCACGGATGTCGTAAACACGCGCGAACACGACATCGTCGCGCTTGATTTCGACGACCACGGGCGCATTGAGGCCTTTGCAGTAGAATTCACCGAGCGTCATGGCGAAATCCGCAGCATGGCTGTCCCAACCGATGGTGAAGTCGGGTCCGAGTGCAACCTGTGCAGGTCGCTGCGGGCCGCAGACGGCAACACGCCACTTGCGGTTTTTCGGAGCCGGCTCCTGCCGCTCGTCGAGTTCCTGCCGCAGCCCTTCGGATGCCTGCTTCAGCGCAAGGCCCCAGTAGTCGAGCATGTAGCGGTCATCGGCGCCGCGCACGGTTCCGGCGATATGGTTGAAATGCGTGTACTGATAAGGATGCAGCCGGATCATCTCGTTGAGCGGCAGCATCAACCCAAGCAGGAATACGACAGCAAACATCGCCTGTGCAGGACGGCTGTGTTGTTTCAGCCAGCCGATGATGGCGGCGAAGGCCACACCCGCCAGAGCCGCCATCGGCGGAATGACAAAGATGAAGTGGCGAATGCCGTTATACAAGGCAGGGCGCTTCACCATCGCAATGACCAGCGGAAGCGTCGCGGCGAGAGTCAGCATCAGCAGAATGGTTTTGCGCCGCGCATCGACATTGGGGCGTGTTATCGCAACGAGTGTGCCGATGATGCCCGCACCCAACAGGCCAAGCATAATTTCCGGGAGCTGCAACGCGAACAGCGTGGGCAGATAAGACCACGGCATATCCGGCACCGAAACGATGGCGCCATTGAACAGCTCCTTCCAGGGCTTCTCAAAGAAATGCGAGAAGTATGTCAGCGCGTGGAACGGATTGGCTGGATCGATGATCGACCATGGCCAGACAAGACCCATGATCAGGTAGCCGAGCAGCAAGCCGGGCAACAGGAAATAGACGACGTGGCCGAACCGCCGAACTGTTTCACGCAGGCCATGGGTGCGGAAATCGGCAATCCAGAGCGGCAGGAAGCCGATCGCTGCGTAGATCAGGGCGAGCCCGCCCAGAATGCGCGAACCCACCGACAGACCTGCACCGATGCCGATAATCAGGACAGTGTGCGGAGCCGGGGACGGGTATTCCTGCGCGAGCCGCACCAGCCCAAGCATCAGGATGATCATCGCCACAGCGAAGGGCGCGTCCTTCGGATTCATGAACATGTGCCCGTAGAATGTCGGGCACAACGCGAGTAACACGATTGCCGCGAGACCGGCGACAGGGCCCCCGACGCGACGCGCAAGACGCCATGTCACGCCGATTCCGATCACGCCGACAATGGCGCCAAGCAGGCGGCGTGTTGCGAACAGGTCGAGCGGGACGATCTTGTGCAGCAGTGCGGCGGCCATATCGAAGCCGCCGCCATACATGTAGAGATTTGCGAAGGAGAGGGCGCTGGTGTCAGTGAAGCCGCTGCCGAACATCTTCAGCAGCAGGTCGGCATATTCCGCGTGGGTGTAGTCATCCCAGCCGAGGCCGTAGTCCTTGAATGTCAGCCCTGCAACGACCGCCACGACGGCCAGCACCGCGAGCGCAAGATCGTCGCAAGTCTGCTCGATCGAGCGCCCGGCAGGCGTGTCGAGGGCCGATGTAGTAATCGATGACATCTCAGCTATGGACCCAGCGTTCCCGCGCCCGCAATGCCTTCCCGGCAGGCGTTTCCGGGAACTTGTATACCAGTTCGGTGTTCAGGTAATGGCCAATTGTGGCGCATTTTCCCAAATTGCAATGCAACATTAGGGCAAGGTAAAATTGTCACCGTGCTCCGAAACCCTTCTAGGACGTCGAATGTGAATGGCGCCTGAGCGCAGCACTTTCGACAGGCTCCCGACAATTACCGATTGGTAATGCCTCTACTTGAAACTATTATGGAACTCACCTCGTTGAGTCCGCTCACGCGGGTCTGGAGCTTGTAATGATTGCGCTATTGATCGGCGGAACGGTCGTGTTCTGTATCGGCATTCTGACGGTCGTTTTCGGGATTCCGATCAAGGAATTCAGTTTCGGCAGCACCATGATCCTGGCAGGCGCCATTGTGGCCTGCACCGGACTGATTCTGGTTGGCCTGTATGCGGTTGGCCGGGAACTCCGAAACCTGACGCGCCGTCTGGAAGCTGGTTTGCCCGTGGCTGCTCCGGTGCTTCCGGTGGCCTTGCCGCGCGAACCCGCGGCTGAAATCGAGGCCGTCCCTCCCGTCATCCGTCCGGCGCGAACCCAGCCTGAACTGCCGCCGGCCCCCCGTCCGCTTCCGCCGCGCCCGGCGCGAGAGGATACGTTGTTCACCCGTGACCAACCGTCTGACGGGCCGCGCGATGAGGATGATTTCGGCGCGAGAGACACGCGTGACCATGATCGTCCGTCCGAGCCTCCAGCATGGGACGAGCATCCGGTCGCCCGCAGCCGTGCACCTGCGCCAGGCTCCGAACAATTCGATTCTCAGCCACCAGAGCCGGCACCGCGCCAGCGGCGCAACATCATGTTTTCATCGCATCGGCGCGACAAGAATCTGCCGTCGCGCGAAGATTCGCCAGATGAAGCCGTGCAGCGGCCCGAGATCGAGAGCCGGCCACCAAGCGATAGGGAAACCGGCGCATCGGATCCATTCGACCGTGCATGGCCACAGTCCGGCAGGACGCGGCAGCATGATACGCGACAGGAACCATCCGCACCTCCGAATGGCCGGACGCCTTCGGCTGCCGATGAGGCGCCCGAACCCGCCCGCGAGCGGTTTCAACCGCCGCGTCGCTCTGATGCATCGTCGGTGACGATCGTCAAATCGGGTGTGGTCGATTCGATGGCCTATTCGCTCTATTCCGACGGCTCCATCGAGGCGCAGATGCCCGAGGGCATGGTGCGCTTCGCCTCCATCGACGAATTGCGCGCGCATCTGGATCAGCGCAACTGAGCATTGGTTCAAGTCGCTCGACCGCTGTTTATTCGGGCTGCAGCCCGGTTCTTCTTGTCAGGCAGGCAAGATATCTTCCATACTTGCAAAGTATAGATTGCACCGAAGCTGTTGCTCGGCCGTTCTTTGCTTGAGACAATGTGATTTCAACTGAATATCCGCTTGCGCCTGAAAGACCTCACCATGAGCGAGACCGGCCCCAAGGGATTTGTCGATCTGACCGCGTCGATCGTTTCGGCTTATGTCAGCAACAATCCGACCACGGCATCGGAAATTCCGGCGCTGATCAGCCAGATCCACGCAGCACTGGTGCGCGTCTCGCACAGCGGTGCTGAAGCTGCGCCCGAGCCTGCCAAGCCCGCCGTTTCCGTGAAAAAGTCGATGACCTCGGACTATCTGGTGTGTCTGGAAGACGGGAAACGCTTCAAATCGCTCAAGCGGCACCTGCGAACGCAATACAATATGAGCCCCGAGCAATACCGCGAGAAATGGGGTCTTCCGGCTGACTACCCTATGGTGGCCCCGAACTATGCGGTGGCCCGCTCGCAGCTCGCCAAGAAGATGGGTCTCGGCCAGCAGCGCCGCCGCCGGAAATAACAGGTCTGTCGAATAACGGCCTTGCCGTAGCCTAGGAATAATTCCACATTCAGAAAGTCAGCTTGCGTGCCCAAACGCAGGCCCGATTTTTCTTTTGGGAATTCTGGGTACTTCCAGTTGCATCGTCGCTCATGTCTAGGTATATATTCCTAGTGAGGTGATGATGCTTGAAATCCAGCCGCCTGTTCCCTTTCTCTCGCCGTCATCCGGTGCCGCCAATCTGCGCTCATGTGACGTCTGCCGTGCCCAAACCCGCGGAGATGGATCATGAAGCGACAGCAAAATCGGCCATCGGGCTCGGGCAGGCTTCGCCAGCAATCGACCGAGATGTCCGGCGAGGGGATCGATCCGTTCCGCGCACAGCATCTCGATCTGGCAATGCGCGATCTGATGACACCAGCTGGCCTTACGCAGGTCCTTGTCAACGACAGCGAAAGCCCGCTGGCATGGCTCGCGCGCCGCAAGGGCCGCGACGGGCGCGCCATGATCGGACCGGAGCAGTTTATTGCCGGAGAGCGCCTGCGTGCGGACTTCACGCGCGGACACATGACGCCGCGTGTGACATCGAGCTGGACAGGCATCGGGCAAACGAAAGGCTCCGGCGGCGGAACTGGCGAAATGACGGATCTCATTATTGCGTCGCGCCAGCGCGTGCGTCTGGCGCTTGAAGCCTGCGGTCCAGAATTTTCCGGGCTTCTTCTCGACGTCTGCTGTTTTTTGCGCGGTCTGGAAGACGTGGAGCGTGAACGCGGCTGGCCGCCTCGATCAGCCAAGGTCGTGCTCCAACTGGCGCTCGACCGGCTGGCGCGTCATTACGGCCTGCGCAGCGATGCCAGCGGCACTGGCACGGCGATCAGGACATGGCTCGCCCACGGCGCGAACTTCACGCCGTGACGTTCAGGTCGCCTGGGCAAGTGTTTCGCGGGCGTCGTTCTTGATGCGCTCTACCATCGACCGCAGGCCGTTGGAGCGCTGCGGCGTCAGATGTTCGCGAAAACCGAGCTCGTCGAAGATCGCGATGGGATCGGTGTCCAGGATCTGCTGCGGCGTTTTGCCGGACTGGATAATGAGCAGAATCGCGATCAGCCCACGCACGATATGCGCGTCGCTGTCGCCCTTGAAGTTCAGCACCGGCTCGCTGCCGCTGCGATCGATGTCCCGCGACAGCCAGACCTGGCTGGCGCAGCCAGAAACCTTGTTTGCGGCGGAATGCTCGGCGTCGGACATAGGAGCCAACGTGCGGCCAAGCTCGATGACATAGCGGTAGCGGTCGTCCCACTCGTCGAGCAGTTCGAAATTTTCCCGGATATCGTCGATGGTCATGGCGGCTCGTAAGCTCGTGTCAGGTGTTGGCACGAGCCATATATGAGATCGCGGACCCTCGATAGCCATAAGTTCCGGGCCGTTTTGGCCTGAAATAGCGAGGCTGAACGGCCTATTGGGCGTTCGCCGATGCCGGTGCCTGCCATTCGATGGCGAGATCATCCTGCGTCAGGGTCTGCCGCGAGATCACAACGGTGTCCGGCTCGCCAGACTCATCCGGTGCACCGATCGAGCCGGTGTGGTCCGGTGCTTTCTTGTTGGCCTTTTCGGCGGGCTCAGGAACCTTCTTCTCGTTCTTCTCCGCCTTGTCGGTGATGAACTGATAAACTTTCTTGGCGCCGGATTGCGCGCGCTCGCCGATCACGGTTGCGGCCTGACCGCCGACCGTACATGCCGCGGGTTGACGGTTGCAGAACTGGCTCATGTCCGACACGGCCGCGGTTGCAGCCGAAATCGCTTCCGATGCGCCGATCGGCGGACCCTTGTCCGAATCGGACGACTTATCGGTCGGCAGCAGCACGAGCACCAGCCCAAGCCAGAATGCCATGCGAAGAAGGAAGAACATCTCACACCCCGTCGATCGCGTCACCGGAGTTGCTTCATCGTGATGAAGTGCTCCGCCCCGTTGCGATTGATCTCGCAATCATCGTCTCTCGTATCAGACGCGGATAAATCCCCGGTTCTGAAGCTGAGTAAAATTTGAATGGTTTGATTTGGTGTAAATTTTCAATTGACAAGCCGCCAAAGCGCTGCCGATCGTTCTTGGCCCATGCACGATTTCGAAACCATAACGCTGCGACCTGGAAACTTCGCGTTCACCATTCCGGCCGAATGAAAACGCGGATTTCGCGAGAAATAGCGCATCCGGCCGGTGTCATTCGCAATCGGTCCCGCGCCTTAGCGTTCGCTTAAGTTCACTCTGACACGATCCGCCAAACGAAAAACGGGGGCGTTCCGGCTGTCGAAGACGACGACCGGCCGAACGGTGAGAACAACGTGAGATTGTCCGGCATCATACGCGATCATCTGGACTCGCTGCTGCATCCGTCAGCGCGGCGGGACTTGATGACCAAAGCCCGCCACCGCGCTTTCATCGGCCCGCGGCTGCTGGGCGGCCTTGCCGCGCTTGCGACGCTTCCAATCTATCTTGCGGTTCGTGGAGCACCGCAGGAAGTCGAGGTCATGGTATTCGCATGGCTGATCGCGCCCATCCTCATTTCCTACTATCTGTCGCGCACCGGTCATTACGAGCGCGCACATATCCTGTCCTCGACAGCACTCGCTGCGGTGGTCATGGCTGTCTGTATCAATACCGGCGGTATTTCGTCATTCGCGGCGATCTGGCTCGTGGCCGTTCCGCTCGATGCGGCACTGTCGGCCTCGCGGCGCGCGGTTGCCATCGCGGTGGTGCTGGCGCTGGGCTGCGCGCTCGGTCTTGTCATGATGGATGCGTTCGGCGTCCTGCCGGTTTCCCGGATTCCTGCGTCCTACAGTTCGCTGTTCGAAGCGCTGGGAATAGCAACCGCGACGATCTATGCCTCGGCGCTGGCGTTCAGTGCTGAATCGCTGGCACGGATGAGCCGAAAGCTTTTGATGGTCGAGGAGGAGCGTTACCGCCTTCTCGCGCATAACATCAGCGATGTGATCTCACGGCACAGCCGCAACGGCGCGATCCGGTTTATTTCGCCGGCTGCGGAAGCCTTGCTGGGCACGCCGGCGGCGCTGTTGCTGGAGCACGGCCTTTTCGACCGCGTGCATGTCGCGGATCGTCCCGCTTATCTGACCGCTCTGTCGGAAGCCGCACGCAGCGGCGACGAGCGCAGTGTCGAATTCCGCGTGCGGCGGGAAACGCTGGAACGCACGCCGACCGCCGACTTCATCTGGATCGAAATGCGGTGCCGCCCGATCGACGCGGCGTCGCGGTCCATGACAGACCCCAGTATCGAGGTCGTCGCGGTGATGCGCGACGTCACCGAGCGCAAGATTCAGGAACAGGCACTGGAGGCAGCGCATATGGAAGCGGAGCGCGCAGGTGCGTCCAAGTCGCGCTTCCTCGCCACCATGAGCCATGAGTTGCGGACGCCGCTGAACGCCATTATCGGCTTCTCGGAAATGATCGTTCGCGAGAATGAAATGATGATCGATGCGGCGCGGCGTCAGGAATACGCCAAGCTGATCAATGAATCCGGTCTGCACTTGCTGTCGGTTGTCAACGGCATTCTCGACATGTCGAAGATGGAAAGCGGCAACTTCGAGATCGTTCCGGAACTGTTTGCGCCGCGCGAGTCGCTGATCGGCTGCTGCAACCTGATGGTTCTGAAAGCGCGAGAAAACGGGATCGATATCGTTACCCGCGCCCCGGTGGATTTGCCGCAGATTACCGGCGATCCGCGCGCTTTCAAGCAGATGATCCTGAATTTGCTGTCCAACGCAATCAAGTTCTCCGAACGCGGCGGCACGGTGACTGTCACCGCCGCTACCGAAGGATCGCGCCTGTTGGTGCGCGTGATTGACAGCGGCGTTGGCATCGGCGCAGAAGACCTGAAGCGGATCGGAGATCCGTTCTTCCAGGCCGGAAAAACTTATCAGCGCCGCCACGAAGGCACCGGCCTTGGGCTTTCCATCGTCAAGAGCCTGGTTGCGATGCACGGCGGCGAGATGACCGTGCAAAGCCAGATCGATGTCGGCACAACCGTGACCGTGGCGCTGCCGATGGTGTTTACACCGCCGTCCGAGAAGCCCAGCAATATCGCGACCCTCGCGCCCCAGCGCGCCGAACCTCAAGACTATCAGGTGAAGAAAAGTGCCTAGACAGATCGCAGAAGACGACGAGAAACCCCGCCGCCGCCGTCGAGCGGCTGCAGTCGCCGTCGAGGCCGAACCGGAGCGTGGTCTGATTCTGCGCGTCCTGCTTCACAGTCCGAAAGATACCCTGGCCGCGACGGCTGCGCTTGCTGCTGTCATCGCCATCGTCACCAATGCGATGTTCCTGCAGGCTGGCCGTCATCCGTCGCCGATGTTCAGTACGGCTGCAGTGTCCGCATTGCCCGCAGCACTTGCACCGGCACCCGCGCCATTGCCGCGCGTTCGTCCGGCGGAAGCCGAGCCTCGCATTGCCGACAAGCCTGCTGAAGTGGTTGCTCCCGCGAAACAGGCCATGGCGCCCGCTGCGCCCCGGCCTCCGGCACCTGTTCATGCGGCGAAGAGCGATCCGGTCGGTGATCTGATCGTCTCGACACGGCGGATTGCTGCGGTTCAGCGCGCGCTCACCGAGTATGGCTATGGCCAGCTCAAGCCAACCGGCGTGATCGGAACGGACACGCAGGCCGCGATTCAGAAATTCGAGCGGGATCGCAAGATGCCGGTGACGGGTCAATTGTCCGATCGCCTGATCCGGGATTTGACAGTTCTGACCGGTCGCCCGATCGAGTAGGCTGCTAGTCGCGCGGCCCGTACCACCAATGGATAGATCTGTTTGGGCGATGCCCTTCCTTGTGCGGAGGCAGCGTCAGGCCGCGCCAGAATCCGACCAGCACGAAAAGGCACAGTGCTGCGCCCAGAATATAAGGTAGGGTGTGAAGCATCGCCGCGAACATGGGCGGTCTCGATTCCGTTGGTTCTTCTTTCTTAGTCTCTTCATGCACGCGATCGGTTCAGCCTGATGTCCCGCCTGAAATCATCGATATGGGTCGCGGGTTATCTGCGCCGTTGTCAGGGTGAGGGCATCTTCGGCGCGGTCCGGCGCCGTGGCGCTGAGGAGGCCGGTGCGGTGTTCGTCAAGGTTGCGCTGATGGACGGCACGGCGATCCTGTTTGTGCCCGCGCCTCAGACGGCTTACGACGACAGCCGCCCGGTGGAGCGTGTGTTCATCCAGTCGCCGCCGCAGGCCGTGGATGAGGCCGCTGTTGAGGCGAGGCTTGCCAAGGAAATCAATTTCGATCCGGACGTCTGGATTGTCGAGATCGAGGACCGGGCAGGGCGGCACTTTCTCGATCTTGCCAAGTCTTAGCTGCTCAGGTCCTAGCCGCGCGATCTGTCGCGCGCCGGAAGCTGCGTGCCGGGCTGGGCGGCAGGGCGTGATTGGGCCGGTGTAGAACGGGCGCGCTGACGTTCATCGTCGTAAAGCGCGGGGCGATATTTTGCCCGCGTCACGGCCAGCGCTGAGCCGCGCCATGCGGCCAGCATGATCAGCGCCGTCCGCAATTCGATCACGTCATAGAGGCGTGCCAGCCGGTAGACATCCATCACCGACGCGCCGAGCGACGGGTTCAGGAACAACAGCACCCGCTGATAGGATTCGCCCGGCATGCCGAGCGCCTTGAGCGCGCAGGCGAGGGGTTCGCCGCCTGATTCCTTCACGATCTGCGACGCCACCTGGGATGTCAGGATCAGCGCATCGGCGAGCTCCGCCGTAAATCCAGCGGTATCGGCGGAGAATGCGGCCTGCTCCAGCGCGGTGACGGCGCGCGCTGCCCGCCGCGGATCGACCGGCGTCGACGGCTTCAGAGGTGTGCCGGTCAAACCACGGAGCATCTGGGCGCGATGGATGCTGTCGGCTCCCAGAAACATCTCGATCAGCTTTGCGGCATCGTCCGGCTGCATCGACATGGTGATCGTAGGTATCGCAGGAGCGATGGATGCCTCGGGCTCCGAGATGATTTCCAGATCGGCGGCGGGATCGATTTCAAACGTCTCTTCGATCCGCGAGGGAGGCGCCTGTTCTTCGGCGCGATACTTCAACTGCAGCTTCCAGGCAATTTCACGCGGGGTGTTCGGATAGATCGCGAGGCGGGCGCGCACCGCGGCGCGCGTCGCATCGTCCACCGCATCAATCAGGCGAGAGGCCAGTTCGCCGAACTGCCGCTCTTCGTCACGGGTGTGGTTGGGTGTCTGGACATAGAGATCCGTCAGCACACGGAGCAGCGTCGGGCGAATGTCGACACCCTCGCGCCGGGACAGCGTCATCAGGCCATCGAAGCCGTGAAACATCGGGAGTGTGGTCATGCCGGATACGCGAGGTTGGATCTGGTTCCAACGTTATCCGGAGCCTGTTAATGAGCCGTTAACCATGCTCACTCTTAATGACCGTGCGCCGCTGATCCTTGGGGACCTGCAGGGCGGCCAGGAGAGATCGATATGGGCATCATCGTTGAATTTCCGGTCGATGCCGCGGCACGCCGCGCCGGACCGGACGTGAACATGGCCCCGCGCGAGGGAACGGCAACCATCCTGATTCTCCCCGCCATCCGGATCGAGCGCTACGCTGACGAAACCAGCGGTGGCGTGGGACCGGGCGAGGGAACGGCTCCGGGCCGCCGCCGCAAGCGCCGGGCGCGTTCCTGAGATAGGAATTTTTCGTCCGGCAAAGGTGCGCCGGACTGGCAAGGCAGTAACACCGGACCGCGATGTGTAATCCGCTCTACATCCTGCCATTCGTTGCCAGCCTTGCATGCGCGAGCGATGACTTCGGCCGCACGCGTTCGACGTTTTATCACGAAGACATGCACAAGTGGGTCGGCGCAGAGGCGACCGCGAGCATGGGGGGCCAGCCCTCGCAATTCGCGTTGACCGATCTGGAACGCTCATTGCGCGATCTCGCCTATTACTTCATCGAGCCGCCGCATTCCCATCCGGCCTGGAAAGCGGTGTTCGGCGACTATCTGAAAATACCTGCACCGTGGAGTCAGAAGGTTGTCTTCGACCACACGCTGTATGGCCGGCGCATGATCGATGAGCCGCACCGGTCTCAGGCTTCTGCCTATGGCGGCTTGATCGAGGACGTGCGCAACGACGGCGTGATGCTCGATCAGTTCATTCCCGTCGCCATGAAGGTCAACGATCTCGACATCAAGCGTAACAAGGCGCTTGGGATCGTTGCCGAAGTTTCGCCTCGCGAATACGCCGACGCACAGGCCCGCATGCGTGAGAACGTTCTGGTGGTGCAGTGGGTGCAACTCTGCTTGCAGCAGCGCGTCGCATCTTACAGATGGGCGCTGGATCGTCTGGTGATACACGCACCCGACGCGATGGCGGCCGATGCGGATCGTTTGATCTTAGGCTTATCTCAGCGCGCATCGGATGCGTGGATCAAGGCGACACCTGTTGTCGGCCGCGCACTGCGCGTCGGCGGATAGAATATTTTTCTCGGTTCCATCGACCATTCTGCGACCTTCGGTCACGCGTCGTTGCGACACGCGGCGCAGGGTCGCGTTGTGTCTGTTCCCGATCGGCTGTTTTGTTTTCCGAACGGAAGAGGTTTGTCGCGAGATGAAATGGGGGATGGAATGACAGGTTCCCCAATAGCCCGAATGTTTCTGTTCGGCAAAAACTTTGGAACTCTGATCGCGCTGACATTCGCCGTCGCAGTACCCGCGTTCTTTATCGTCCATGCGCTTGAACCACATCTGGTTCTGCCTGCGCTGAGCGTGCTGTTCTTCGGAATAGCGGCGCTGGCGGCGATTATGGCCTTTTCGGTCAAGTCCAAGAAAAACACAGAGAACCTCAATCTCTGGGATGTCGCTGGAGGTCTTGTCATTACCGGCTGCGCCGCATCAGTGATGGGCGAACCGGAACAAGTCGCACAACTGTTCGAGCATTTGTTCGAACGCCGTAACCACGATCAATAGGAGATATCTGGACTAACGACGACCAGGCCGGGCCCCTCTGGCAGCTTTAAAGCTGCGATGTCGGACTGGAATTCATTTGGAGTGGCCCCTTTTAAGATGTGCGGCAATGTCCGGCCGTGTCATACGCTGACTTGAACAAGTCGGCGAACGACGCGTCTCGCGAGGTAACCGCATCTGCCTGACACAGAGGCCGCTCTTCCACACAACAGGGAAGCCCGGCTCATGTTTGATTTAATCACCCCCGAAGCACTCACTGCACTTTTTCAAGTCATCCTGATCGACCTCGTTCTCGCGGGCGACAACGCCATTGTCATCGGCCTTGCAGCCGCAGGTCTGCCTAAAGAGCAGCGCAACAAGGCCATTCTGATCGGCGTTGGCGCGGCGACTCTTCTGCGAATTGTTTTTGCGGCTCTCACAACCCAGCTCCTTGCAATTGTCGGTCTTCTGCTCGCAGGCGGCATTCTGCTGTTGTGGGTCTGCTGGAAGATGTGGCGCGAACTGAGCGCCGGGCATGAACAGCATGTCGTGACGCCTGACGGAGAAACCTCAGGGGCTCCGACCAAGACTCTCGCCCAGGCCACCTGGCAGATCATAGTCGCCGACGTCTCCATGTCGCTCGACAACGTGCTCGCGGTCGCGGGCGCGGCACGTGAGCATCCCATGGTGCTGATTTTTGGCCTGGCTCTGTCGATTGCCTTGATGGGCCTGGCCGCATCGTTCATCGCAAAGCTGCTGCAGAAGCACCGCTGGATCGCCTATGTCGGTCTTGTCGTTATTCTGTATGTCGCAGGCGAGATGATCTATCGCGGCGCGCTGGAAGTCTGGCCGCACCTGAAGTGAATGATCTTGGTGGCGCCGCTCGCAATCGTTTGATTGCAGGCGGCGTTGCTGCGTTTAGTCGAGACTAACGCTTGGCCTGTGGCGCGTCGGTCTGGATGCGGCAGTTGGCGGCGGCAAGCGAGGCCTGCGCCTGTGCCATCAGTCCCGGCTCGGCAGCGAGGGCCTTGAGAAGGATCAACCCGGTTGTGGTCGGGGAGTCGATGATCAGCCGATCGGCGGCGGTGATTTCTTCGTCTTCCGGCAGCTCGGCGTGCTGCGCAGCGGTCATCAGATCGAGTTCAATGACGCGCCGTCCGGCGGAGCGATCGTTGATCGCATAGTAGGCAACATCGTTGCGCGTGTAGAACGACACCGATGTGTAGGCCTGGCTGACCGGTACGGTCAGTTTGAGTGGCCCGCTTGAGAGATCATAACGGCACGCAGCGCTGGCGAAGGCCGGATCCATAAAGGGCATCGGCGCGGTGCCGGGTTCTGCCGCGGGCAGTGTTGTCACGGCGTTCAGTTTGGTGATCGGTGCGAGGCGCGAATAGGCATCGAGCGTGGCGACGCGCGGCAGCACCAGCACGCTGACGAGATGCACGACCCCGCCGAGCAACGCGCCGCCGATGATTGCGAATACCCAGCGGATCATGGGCAGCCCACCGTCACAATCGAGGGCATCGGCGCATCTTTCTGGGTGCGCGTGCCGACGCCAACCGGCGTATCGTAAAGCCGCAGCGCCAGCATGTAACGATCAACGCCGCCGGTCGGCAGCCAGTTTCCGGCCCGTGAGCGCGATGTCACCCGAAGTTCGAAGCTGCCGTCTGATCCACGGACGATTTCCTGACTGGTGAAGCCGTAACGCTGCAGCGAATTGGCCACAAGCCTGCCTCGCGGATCGTAAATCGTCATGGTCCAGAACCGCGCGGCGGGTGTCACGCCTTTCACGACCACATCGCAGCGCCCATCGAGTGCGCGTCCGGTGTCGTCCGTCGTCGCGGTGAACATCACGCCATCGCCGGTGCCGACCGGCAATTCGCCACTGCGCGCGACCGAGGCACGGGAATAGGGGTCGATGTCGCTTGTGCCGGTTTTCGGCCGCGCGGTCCATGGACCGATCTTGATGGTGCCGACATTGACGCCGCGCGTCGCCGTCATCCACGTCGTGCCGAGGCCGACGATGGTCGCGATGATCAGCGTGACGAGAGTGATAAGGATCAGCCGCACGGGAAGAGCGCACTCATGACGCGGTCAGTTCTTACGCGGCGGCAGAGGCGTCGCCGGCATATCGGGAGTGGCCGATGCAAAGCTGTCCGGGAATGCCACACTGGATGGAGGCGGAGGCTTGCCGGAGTCGTTTGACGTGGTTTTTCCCGGCGTCGTAACGGTCTTCGCGGCATCGTCGAACAGCTTTTCAACGCGTACCAGAATATTCGCGCCGCGCCGGGTCAGGATCGGTGGAGGTCCGGGATTGATTTCAGGAGCCTTGGCATTCGCATTGGCTGCTGCGAGAGCGTCGGGCGGAAGTTTCTTGCCGGCACCGATGCCGGGAACGTCCCTGATCTCCACGCCCTGATGCGCGACGACCATGATGTCATGCCATGTCTGCGCCGGAAGCGAGCCGCCGGTCATGCGGTTGGTCGACGAATAGTCGTCGTTGCCATACCAGACAGCCATGGAGAAGTTGCCGGTATAGCCGACGAACCACGCGTCCCTGAACGCATTGGTCGTGCCGGTCTTGCCGGCGGCGGGAATCCCATCGAGTCGTGCGCGTCGTGCTGTGCCTTCGTCGACAACGTGGCTCATCATTTCCGCCATGTCGGCGGCAACGGTGGCGGGAATTGCCTGCACCGGCTTCTTGCCGTCACGGTCCCAGCGCCAGACCAGATCGCCCGCGCCGGTTCGGACTTCCAGAACGGAGTGTGGCTTCACCGCGCGTCCCTTGTTGGGGAAGGTCGCGTAAGCAACAGCATGCTCGACGACGCTGACTTCCGTGGAGCCGATCGGCAGCGACGGCGTATCGACGAGGGGAGCGGTGATGCCCATCTTGCGCGCGGTCTCGACGATCTTGGCGCGGCCGGCGCGGGGGCCGCCCTTGCCGCCCATGGCGATCGACAGCTTGACCGGGACAACGTTGATCGAGCGGGTGATCGCCTGCGTCAGCGTCACTGAACCCGAATAGGAACGTCCATAGTTTTGCGGGCACCAGTTGCCGATGCAGACCGGTCCGTCGACAACGATGGACTTCGGCGTGAAGCCGTTCATCAGTGCGGTAGCGTAGACATAAGGTTTGAACGAAGAGCCCGGCTGGCGCATCGCATCGACTGCGCGGTTGAACTGGCTGGCGCCGTAATCACGTCCGCCGACCATGGCGCGCACGCCGCCGTCGAGATCGGCCAGCACGACGGCAGCTTGTGTCGCGTGATAATCGCGGCCGAACTGGCGCAGCTGGTTTTCGACGGTCTCTTCCGCAGCGCGCTGCACGTTCATGTCGATCGCGGTGCGCACCACGAATACGCGCTCGGTGTAGGATTTCGGGAAGGTCAGAACGAGTTTGCGCATCTCGTCGAAGGCGTAGTCGAGATAGTAGTTCGGCGAATTCTCGTCGCGCCGGTCGACTGCGTTGGCAGGATTGCGTCGTGCGCCGAACACCTGACCTTCGGTCATGAAACCGGCGTCCACAAGGTTGTCGAGCACGACGTTGGCGCGCGCGCGGGCAGCGGGCAGGTTGATATGCGGGGCGTATTTGGTCGGTGCCTTGAACAGGCCCGCCAGCATCGCGGCTTCCGCGAGATTCACATCGCGTGCCGACTTGTTGAAATAGAAATGCGCCGCGCCGTCGACGCCGAAGGTGCCGCCGCCCATATAGGCGCGGTCGAGATAGAGCTTCAGAATTTCGTTCTTGGTCAGGCGCGTTTCCAGCCAGATGGCGAGGAAAGCTTCCTTCACCTTGCGCTCGATGGTGCGCTCGTTGTTGAGGAACAGGTTCTTGGCGAGCTGTTGCGAGATCGACGAGCCGCCCTGACGCACGCCGCCGGCCTGCGCGTTGGTGACCAATGCGCGCGCGGTGCCCGCGATGTCGATGCCGAAATGATCGTAGAAGCGGCGATCTTCGGTGGCCAGCGTCGCCTTGATCAGGTTGTCGGGGAATTCCTCGAGCGGAATCGAGTCGTTGTGCTTGATGCCGCGGCTGCCGATCGGGTTGCCGTAACGATCAAGGAACGACACGGCGAGATCGGACTTCTTCAGCCAGTCGTCGTCTGCGGTTTCGCGGAAGGCGGGAATCGCCAGCGCCAGCATCAGGATCATGCCGCCGAGGCCGATGGTTGCGCCTTCGGAGAGGGGTTCGATCAACACCCACCGCTTCCAGCGGCCGACATAGAAGCGATCCATGAAGGTGGAATAGCGCTCCCACAATTCGCGGAGTCCCACGGCGGAATTGAACAGCGAAGAATCGATCCGCGCGTCGAGGTCCAGCAGGAAATGCCGGAACCACTTCTTCCACTCGCTTGGTACGATCTGGCGCACCGGAACCCTTGAAAATACTGCGGCGACCGAGTCGCCTGATAAGAAAAGCGCTGGTCAGACGATGCTGATCAATTTGCGGCATCCCCAAGGCGACCGCAGGGGTGATTTCGCATTCGGGAATCCGCATCTTCTAGCCGACCGGGAGCCATAAACCAATGGCCGCGCTGGTTTTTTAATGATGAGAGTGAACGCTGCCCACGCCTTTTTGCGAAGAAAACGCCACTTGCAACCTTGCCGCTTGCACCCATGGTCCGATGGCCCATAAAGCGTTTGTTCGATCCGCGCTCTCCTTAGGTTCAAAGTCATGACAACCCGGCCTCGGCCGCCTTCGACCCAAAGCGAATTTTTCTGGAAAACCAAGACGTTGGAGGAGATGTCCGACAGCGAATGGGAAAGCCTGTGCGACGGCTGCGCCCGTTGTTGCCTGGAAAAGCTGGAAGACGAGGATACGGGCAAAATCTACTTCACCCACATCTCCTGCACGCTGCTTGATGCCGGGCTGTGTGCCTGCAAGGACTATCCCAACCGGTCGGCCAAGGTGACCGATTGCGTGCGGCTGACGCCGGAGAACGTGCGCACCCTGAACTGGCTGCCGCCGAGCTGCGGCTACAAGCTCGTGGCGGAGGGGCGGGATCTCTACTGGTGGCATCCGCTGATTTCCGGCGATCCGAATACGGTCCACGACGCCGGGGTGTCGGTGCGGGGCCGGGTGTGGGGCACCGAGGATGAGGTCGATGTCGCGGACCTTGAGGATCATATCGTGCGGTGGCCCGGCGTGATTCCAAAACGGGCGCGGCTGAAGAAGCGTCCATCGAAATAAGCAGATAACGCGCGCGTGATGATCCTCTCGCGCGGTACACCCATGCGCCGGTGCGGCTTATGACGAGGCCCGAAACGGGATAAAGATAACGTCATCCCGCGTATTTTCAGGTCAGGCCGGTCGAGGCTGAACCATTCTCCGGAACGTTCTTCTCAACGCATGACCGAAACTCATCGACAGCGCGGCGACGCCGACGAAGCGCAGGCGCTGGATCATCCGGACGACATCTCAAGCATCGCGACCGAGGTGATCGATCTCACCGAAGCGCCGCCGATCGTGCCGGCACCGCCGCTCTCGAAGAGCGAAGTGCGGACTATCCTGCTGAGCCTGATGCTCACGATGTTTCTGACCGCGCTCGATCAGACCATTGTCGCGACGGCATTGCCCACCATCGGACGCCAGTTTCAGGACGTCAGCAATCTCTCCTGGGTCATCACCGCATATCTGTTGTCGTCGACTGCCGTTGCGCCGGTCTATGGCACGCTGAGCGATATCTACGGACGCCGCGCGATGATCATCATCTCGCTCGCGCTATTCCTGATGGGCTCAGTGCTCTGCGCGATTGCGCCGAACATCCTGACTCTCATTCTAGCGCGCGCACTTCAGGGCATCGGCGGCGGCGGAATCCTGCCGCTGGTGCAGATCGTGATTTCCGACGTGGTGACGCCGCGCGAACGCGGCCAGTATCAGGCGTATTTTTCCTCGGTGTGGGTGGCCGCGGGCATCGGCGGCCCGGTGCTCGGCGGACTGTTCGCGGAGCATCTGCACTGGTCGGTGATCTTCTGGATCAATCTTCCGCTCGGCGCGCTGTCGCTGGCGTTGCTGCTGCCGCGCATGAAAAAGATTCCGGTCTTCCATCGCAGGCGCAAGGTCGACTGGCTCGGCGGCGTGTTGCTGATGGCATCCGCCGTGCTTGTGATGCTGGTGCTGACATGGGGCGGCAATCGCTTTGCCTGGGCATCGTCTGCGATCGTGGCGATGATCGGATCTGCTGTGTTTCTCGGTGCGGCTTTCGTCTGGCATGCGCGCCGCGCGCCGGAACCATTCCTGCCGATCCCACTGTTGTCCGGATCGGTGGTGCCGTTCGCGATGGCTGCGGGCGGCTGCGCCATCGGCACCATGATCGGTCTCACGGTGCATATGCCGCTTTACTATGAAGTCGTGTACGGACTCTCCGCCAGTGAAGCGGGGATCGCGCTGATCCCGCTGGTTGCAGTCTCGGTGCTCGGCGCATGGGCGGCAGGCCGCGCGATGATGTACACCAAGCACTACAAGCGTGCGGCCATCGGCGGCGTCTCGCTCGCAGCTTGCGCCGCCGCCACGCTCGCATGGGCAACGCCACTGCCGCTGTGGCAACTGCTCGCCGCGTTGTCGCTGATGGCGATCGGTCTCGGCACTGTATTTCCTGTCAGTGTCGTATCGATTCAAAACGCGGTGCCGCGTCCACAGGTCGGCACGGCAACCGGCGCGATGAACTTTTTTCGTTCGCTGATGGCGTCTTTCACCGTCGCTGTCTTCACCGCGATCCTGCTCATGGTGCTCGGCGGCAATCTCAGCATCGGCGCGGAGCATCAGATCGGCTCCAAGCATGCAATCGCCGCCAGCGATATGATCGTCGCGTTCCGTTACGTGTTCGGGGCTGCCGCCGCGTTGCTTGCGACGGCTGCAACCCTCGTCATGCTGATGGAAGAGCGCCCGCTGGCGGGGCCCCCACAGCCCGCCGCTGAGATGGCGGAATAGGGTGCAATCTCCCGTTTCGTTCAAATGGCGAAACGGTGACAAACTCCGGCGCATAAGGCGAAGTGGTGACGGTGGCTCGCGCGAACGTGCCTGCGTTGCGCGCGGCATCGCGCTATGCTCCATTCTCCGGGATGGTGAGGGTGCGATGCTGAATGCCGCCTGGCTGATCGTTCATCTGCTCGCGGGTCTGATGACCTGGCCCGAAACCGCCGCCGCGGCGCCTTCGGGCGTGAGCTGCACCTATCAGGCGTGCATGATGAAATGCGCCAGCCTTCAGGGCTCCATCTGCAACAGCTATTGCGATGCCCGGATCAGGCAGCGTGTCGCGCAGGGGATTTGCCTGCGGGCGGACCCCGATCCGGATGATGGTAATATAGGAAATTAATCCTTGACAGCGTGACGCTGCCGGGATAGGGTTCCGGCATGCTCCAGATTTGCGTCTGATGGCCTGAATTATGGCCGCGGAATGCCATTGACGCCGAAAAGCCGGGTTCCTATCTTTATGCAGAATTGCAGAGGATAGGGATATGGCTGCGAAACTGCAGATAGCTCCCGAGCTGGTTCCGGCAGATCGCCATGGCCTCGCGCTGGATGGCTTCTTTCGGATCATGGCGCGGTGGGGCGTCGGCAACGGCGATGCACGGCGCATTCTCGGCAATCCGGCGGAACGCACGTTCTTTCAATGGAAGAGCGGCAAAGCGGCGCGCCTGCCGGACGATACGCTGCGCCGGATCGGCTATGTCGCGGGCATCTGGAAGGCGCTGCAGATCGTCTATTCCGACGCCGCGCTGGCCGATGGCTGGGTGCTGCGGCCAAACCGCGCCTTTGCCGGGCAAACGCCGCTGGCCCGGATGACGGCAGGCGATGTCACGGATCTGGCGGCGGTGCGCGCCTATATCGACGCGGCGCGTGCGCCGTGGTCGTGAAGGCTGAGACCACGCGGCTGCGCTGGCGGCAGGCGTGGCGCATCATCGCGTCGCGCTATCCGCCGATCGCGCTGTTCGAACGCGTGTCGGATGATCCGGCCGTATGGGACGTGCTGATCGAACTCGAGCAGGCGACCAATCCGCGCGTGCGCGATGAAGCGGGCGAAATCGCGCTGGTGCCGCCGGAGCGGCGTGTCACCGGGCCGAACGCATCCTGGGTGATGGCGCCGTTTACTCATATCAACCGCAACGGCTCGCGGTTTTCGGACGGCAGCTACGGCGTCTATTACGCCGCGCGCTCGCTGCAGACCGCGATCAGGGAAACCGGTTATCACTTCGCGCGCTTTGCCGCAGATTCGAACGATCCGCCGCGCCGCGAGGATATGCGCGTGCTGCTCGGCAATGTGAGCGCGACATTGCACGATGTTGAGAAGCTGAATGAGACAACCCAGCGGCGAATTCTCGATCCGCAAAATTACGCGCACAGCCGTCCGTTCGCAGCAGAACTGCGCGAGGATGGCAGCGACGGGATCGTTTACCCGAGCGTGCGCGATATCGGCGGCTCGTGCATCGCCGCCTTCTGGCCAGATGTCGCCGGCGTGCCGATGCAGGAACGGCATCTGCAATACGAATGGGACGGCGCGCGCTTCAGCCGCTGGTTCGATTATAAAGAGGAGAGGTGGGTGAACGCTGAGACTCTTCGCCCGCATGGATCGCCGCGCGGATCGTCTCAAGATTGAGCGCGTTGACCGCATCGGTCAGTTCTTCGTCGGCGAAAATGATGAAAAGCCTGCTCAGCGTCTTGGCACAGTCGCGCGGGCCTTGCTCGATGTAATCGGCCAGAACGCCCTGTGCCCGGAGTACCGCGTCGAGAACACACTCCTGAGAGGTCATGATCGATCTCCACACTGTTCACGCGGAAACGACGTCGCGGATATTCTGTTCCAATTAAAAGTTTCGGCAGCGTCTGAAAAATCCGCCGTTGCGGTGCGGACGGCAGAACTTGGAACAAACCGATTTAAATTCGCGGTTCGGTTCCCGCGTGCTCTCGGGTTCCAGCCGGCTCGCTGAAACGGGTGAGTTGCGCGGCGCGCTTCTCCAGCAGTTCCGCAACGAAATCAGACACCTCGTCACGCACCTTGCGCTCCTGTTCCGGAGTCATTTCCCGGTGCTTTTTCGCAAACGCCTTCATGACGCGATCCACGGTTTCTTTCATGATGGTCCCCGTTTCGTGGAAAACGTGGCGGGGCGGAATTCGTTCCTTTGGTGCTTCGCCAGTTTTTTTGGCGAACTTCGGCCACTTTCATGCATTGCCATCCCTCATCGCGAAGGGAGGCCCCATGGGACGCGCTCTGAAACAGACTGTGCTGGTCGTCGAAGACGATCAACTCCAGCGGGAACTTGTCAGCGTGATTTTCGAGGAGAGCGACATGCATGTCATCGCGTGCATGAGCGCGGAAGCGGCTGCCGCCGTGCTCGAAAAAGTCGGCAGCGAACTGACGCTGATGTTCACCGACGTGGATCTCGACGGGGAAATATCGGGCATCGATCTTGCGAAGATCGCGAGGGAGCGATTTCCCCATATCGATGTCATCGTGACCTCCGGCTATGAAATGGAGGACGACATCCCCGACGATGTCGTGTTCATGCAAAAGCCCTGGCTGCCGCTTGAACTGCTGCGGCAGGCAGAGATGTCGCGGCAGCGGCACACGATGCATTGAAAAAATCAGCGCAATGTGAATCCGCTTGTCATCGACGGTGTAATATCAAACAGGGCCCCCGGAAATCTCACCGGCATTTTTCCGGGGCCCACAAAGCACGAGCCTCTCGCGTAAACCCAAATAACGCGTCCGTTATTGATGACGCGATATGTCGATTTGAAACATCCGCCATCGTGGGCGATTTGATAAACCCCACTTTTGAAGGATGCGACATCTTCGGGATGAATGGCCTTGATGTATTCTTCCAGAGGAAGGCCTGTTACAGAGGCTTTGGCATTTACATCGAATAGCCTTGCTGCGGGTGGATCGACATAGGCCTTGTTGTTGGTAACGTCCCAGTCCCACATACCGATGAGTTCACCTTGGCCCCATGTATCCGCATTTAGCGGGTCAGAGGTTTGGTCGTAGGCTTCCGCAGCTGCCATTCGCATCAGATAGTCGAGTGTTCGATAATCACGATCCTTGGCGAACTGCGCTATCTCAAGACAGAGATCGCCGAGAGGTTTGGGTTTGTGGTTATGGGGTGGACGCGGCCGAATTTGCGGAAAATGCGGGGTGTGAAAGGTCGCCTCAGAAGTATGTTTTTTCATTCGCCACCATTGACGGTTCAATTGTCAAAGATTGGGCATCGGCTTTTGAACGAGCGGAAACTCGTCTTGCACCTCTCTCCGTCCTTCCAGATGCTGATTGCGGAGAGTGAATTGATGCAGCATTCCCAGATCTTTTCGGTCGCGACAAACTCCTGCTGCAATTTCTCTTCGCAAACACAATCATGATTCGTTTGTTCAACGAAGATGAAAGTATTTTCGATTTTGTTCCGTATCTGGAACGCATATGGGTGACGTTGAGCATTCGGTTTTTGGCAGCAAAGATAATAGGAAAATAATCCTTGACAGCGAGGCGCTGCCGGACTATGGTTTCGGCATGCTCCAGAGTTGTGCTTCCAAACAGCTCGCAAGGCCTTGGGGTTTCAGGAACCGCATCTGTCATCACGCGTTGCCATTCATCTCCCGCGCGGCTTGTTCGCGCAGTCCAATGAATGAGGACGTCATGGCAAAAGTCGAACACGCGGACGGTCATCGCCAGATTGTCGAAACGCCGACCGAAGCACGGCAGGCGGAGCCGGGGCCGTCGATCCTGGCGCTGCTGACTGTCAGCACCATTGCGGCTGTCTTTGTGCTGGCAATTATCTGGTTTGTGTTCTTCAGGACGTGAACCAGCGCCATCCATGATCGCTTGCAAGACGTTTTCTGCGTCATTGCGAAGAGCCATTAGCGCGTTTACGCGCTTCTTCGACATGCTATGGCGACGAAGCAATCCAGTCTCTGTTCTTGTTGCTTTATGGATTGCTTCGCTTCGCTCGCAATGACCAATAAGCAGCCTGCCGTGCCGACCGCCGCGCCCTGAGCGCGGCGTTTTCGTATGAGCGTGAGAATCTTTGAACATGCCAAAGACGCAGTCCTCAACCGCGCCGAACAAGCGTGCGGTGAAGAAGGCTGTGCGCAAAACCGCCGTCAGGAAGACGGCGAGAAAAACCGCGGTCAAGAAGACCGTGACCAAAGCAAAGAAGCCAGTCGCCGCAAAACCGGCGGCGCCGAAACGCTCCCGTGCAAAAGTTCTCAACGAACATCCCGGCAATCTTGTCGTGGATGCGTCCGATCACAGCGCGGTCGAGGCAGTCAGGCATGCCGGCACCAAAGCGGCTCGCACCGTGCGGGTGCGGCGGTTTACAGCGACGGATCGTGCTGCAGATCCGCCAGCGGGCGAAACGCCGGCCGGTTCGATGGTCGAGCGCGTCAGCAGCGCGATCGAGCGCGAGCTGACCAAGATCGAGCGCATCGTCGGCAATCCCGAGCGTCTTGCGCCCGCGCAGCGCCTTGAGACGGAAAGCCGCGCTCGCGTGCTGGCCTCGCTGGCGCGGACTTTAAAGGAAGTGATGCGGCTGCGCGAGCAGGAGCGCGGAGCGGGAGACGACAAGGCGAAGGCCGATGACGATGCCATCCCCCGAGACATCGACGAATTCCGCCGCGAACTTTCGCGACGCCTGGAAGGGCTGGTCGAAGGCGCAGCGCCGGTTTCTGCTGGAGGGGATGAGCCGGGCTGAAATGGAGCTGGTGCTGTCGCACTGGGATATTTTCGCGCATGAGCATCAGGTACCGCCGCAGCTCGCGCCGAACGGCCAGCCGTGGCTGACATGGCTTCTGATCGGCGGACGCGGCGCGGGCAAAACCCGCGCGGGCGCCGAATGGGTGAGGGCGCAGGCGCTTGGCCTTGCGCCTTTGGCCGATGCGCCGATCGGGAACATCGCGCTGGTTGGTGAAACAGAGCACGACGTGCGCGAGGTCATGATCGAGGGAATTTCCGGCCTGCTCGCGGTCCATCGCCGCGACGAGCGGCCGGTGTGGACATCCTCGCGGCGGCGGCTTGAATGGAATAACGGCGCGGTGGCCTATGCGTTCTCGGCGGAAGATCCCGAGAGTTTGCGTGGGCCGCAGTTCGGCTGTGCGTGGTCCGACGAGATGGCGAAGTGGCGCTATGCACAGGCGACGTTCGACATGCTGCAGTTCGGTCTGCGTCTCGGCCACCAGCCGCGGCAACTGATTACGACCACGCCGAGGCCGACCGCGCTGATCAAGCGGCTGATGCTGGAGCCGACCAGTGTGGTGACGCGCGCGGGCACGCAGGCGAATGCCTATCATCTCGCGCCGACATTCTTGCGGGGCGTGCTGGCGCGCTACAAGGATACGCGGCTCGGGCGGCAGGAGCTGGACGGTGAGATCATCGAGGACCGGCCCGACGCGCTGTGGTCGCGCGCGCTGATCGAGAACTGCCGCGTGGCGCAGGCGCCGCCGCTGGCACGCATCGTGGTCGCGGTCGATCCCCCGGCCTCGTCAGGCAAGCGCGCCGATGCCTGCGGCATTGTCGCGGCGGGTATCACGGGCGAGGGCGTAATCTATGTGATCGCGGATGAAGCCGTATCGCAGGCGACGCCGTCGATGTGGGCCGCAAAGGCCATCGCGCTGTGGCGGCGGCTGGAGGCCGATGCGCTTGTGGCGGAGGTGAATCAGGGCGGCGAGATGGTGCGCTCGGTCATCAACGAGGTCGATGCCAGTGTGCCGGTGGTCTCGGTGCGCGCGCATCGCGGAAAATTTCTGCGCGCCGAGCCTGTGGCGACATTGTACGAGCAGGGCCGCGTCAAACATGCCGGCCTGTTTCCGGCGCTGGAAGACGAGATGTGCGACTTCGGCCCAGGCGGCCTGTCGTCGGGCCGCTCGCCGGACCGGCTCGATGCGCTGGTCTGGGCGATTGCGTCGCTGACGTTTACGGCCAGGGCCGCGCCGCGGGTGAGGGGGCTTTGACATCCGTCATGCCGGGCTTGTCCCGGCCATCTACGCCTTGAAAGCCCGAGAAGACGTGGATGGCCGGGACAAGCCCCGGGATGACAAAAACATTGGGAACTTCTCATGCTCAATTTC
>CAZQMD010000013.1:0-35013 GCA_964594185.1 uncultured Afipia sp.
GGAGGCGGCCGCAGTCGTCTTCCTGTTCCTGATCGGAGAACTGTTGGAGGGCGTTGCTGCGAGTCGTGCGCGCGCCAGCATCCAAAGTCTAACCGAACTCATTCCAAAGACCGCGAGGCTCGAAGAGAACGGCCAGGTGCGCGAAGTTCAGGCCGATACGCTTGCGGTAGGTGCGATGATCCAGGTCCGGCCCGGCGATCGCATCCCGGCGGACGGCATCATCGTTTCTGGAGAGAGTTCGATCGACGAAGCGCCGGTCTCCGGGGAAAGTATGCCTATCCGAAAGGGGCCGCAGCAAAGTCTGTTCGCCGGCACGATCAACGGCGATGGGCTGCTCAGTGTTCGGGTCACCGCTGCAGCCGCTGACAACACGATCGCACGGGTCGTTCGGCTGGTCGAGGAAGCTCAGGAATCAAAAGCACCGACTGAGCGATTCATCGATCGTTTCTCTCGCTACTACACGCCGGGCGTAGTCGTCGTCGCAACCCTAATCGCGACCCTCCCGCCGTTGCTCATGGGCGGTACGTGGAATGAGTGGATCTACAAAGGACTGGCTATCCTCCTGATCGGCTGTCCCTGTGCTCTGGTGATTTCGACACCGGCTGCCATTGCTGCCAGCCTGTCTGCCGGCGCGCGGCGTGGACTTCTGCTGAAGGGTGGGGCCGTGCTGGAGCAGATCGGCAAGATCACGATGGCCTGTTTTGACAAGACGGGCACGCTCACCGCCGGAAAACCGCAAGTCACCGACATTGTTTCGTTCGGTACCGCAGAAGCTGATGTGCTGCGGGTCGCCGCGGCACTCGAGTCAGGATCCAGTCACCCGTTGGCGACGGCTATCCTGGCGAAAGCCTCGGAGCAGAAGTTATCGTTACCACAGGCTTCGGATTCACAGGCCATCGGCGGAAAGGGCGTCCGTGCGACGGTCGATGGCAAACAGATCGTTCTGGGTTCGCCCCGGGCAGCCGGCGATATTACGGCACTGAGCGACGAGCAAAACAGTCGCATTGTGGCGCTGAACGATGAAGGCAAGACGGTATCAGTGGTGCTGATCGACAGGGTGCCTGCCGGCGCCATCGCGATGCGGGACGAACCTCGTCCGGATGCGGCGAGAGGCCTGAAGCTTTTGGCGGATATCGGCATTCGAACCTTGATGTTGACTGGCGACAATCGGCGCACGGCGGCGGCGATCGGCAAGCAACTTGGAATCGAGGTGCAGGCTGAACTGCTTCCACAAGACAAGCAGCGAATTGTCGGTGAGCTTCAGAAGGAGGGCTTCTCTGTTGCCAAGGTCGGCGACGGCATCAACGATGCGCCGGCGCTCGCCGCTGCGGACGTCGGGATTGCGATGGGTGGCGGTACCGATGTCGCGCTGGAAACTGCCGACGCCGCTGTGCTTCACGGCCGCGTCGCGGACGTGGCCGCTATGGTCGATCTGTCGAAGCGGACGATGCTGAATATCAAGCAAAACATCACCGTTGCGCTCGGTCTCAAGGCAGTTTTTCTCGTCACCACGGTCGCCGGCGTGACGGGGCTGTGGCCCGCCATTCTCGCTGACACCGGAGCGACCGTGGTGGTGACATTGAATGCATTGCGCCTGCTGAAGCCACCCAGGATCTGATACGACATCCGTTCTCGAGGCAACATTCGCTTGAACAGAAGGATAGCAACATGGGTTTCGACCAGTACCACGAACCGCCGGAAGAACTTTCGCAGGAAACTCCCAGCTTGGCGCGGATGACCACGTCCCTGATCGAGGAGGCGGAGGCCATCAGCTGGTACGAACAGAGAATGTCTGTCGAAAAAGACAAAAGCGCCAAGGCGATCATGGCGAACGCGCAAAAGGAAGAGTTCAAGCATTTCGGAATGAATCTGGAGTTTCTTTTACGCAAGAAGACAAACTGGCGGATCGAACTGCAGGGCATCCTTTTTACGAAGGGCGATATCGTGAAGCGCGGGGAGGCTGCCGAGAAGAAACTCGATTGATCTGACATGGAGAATAGTCATGGAGGAGAAAAGGATAGGCCCACGGACAAGGGTGCTGAAAGCCGGCACGATTGCCTTCGGCGGCGCCGTCATCGACTGCATCGTCCGAAACATGAGTACTTCCGGAGCGTTGCTCGAGGTCGCGAGTCCTCTCGGCATTCCACTCCATTTCGTCCTCGTCATCCCTTCGGATCACATTTCTCGATCGTGCCGGCGGATCTGGGTGTCCGAACGGCGCATCGGGGTTCTCTTCGATCGCACGAACGAAGGCACGCCAGTGCAGACAAAAGGAAACGTCTCTTGAAAAGACGGTCGGCAATCCCGCTCGCAGCGTTTTTGCTGATGTCCCTGCAGGCCAGCGGGCAGTCGGCGGCGCGCAGCGGCATGGCCACGGAAAGACCTTGGGCATCCGAGCACATTGAGGGGCTCCCGGCCGACATTAGACGGCGAATAGTTGCGCTTGAGCGCGTGTGCGGCAATGCGGCAGCCGCCGCCCATTACTTCGCGGTGTCGATCGAGGCGGGAGGCCAGCGCTTTGTGTCGCTGCATTTCGAGGAATTCGCCTGCGGGAACCGGGCAGCCGTCTGCAACGGTAACGGCTGTCTCCATGAGATCTACGCGGAGTCGCGTGGCCGCTATCGGATCGTATTTAGCAGGAAGGCTTTGGATGTGAGGATGACGAACGCCGGAGGAATTGCCGGCTTAGAGGTCTCGCAACCCAATACCAAGGAAACATATCGGTGGAACGGTCGTGGCTTCACGCCGGTCCGAACCGTAAGAAATGGACCATAGATGGCGTCTTCAATTATCCAGCACCTCCATCTCGGAGGCGCGAGCCTCAGCTATCGTAAGAAATTTCGGCTGTTCTTTACGGTTGTGGCTGTCGTCCTGGTGCTCGGATGCGTCAAGATCGGGGTGCACTATTTCGGATTCGAGTTTCTCGAACTGAACGCGCTGCTGACCAGCGGAATTGGCGGTGCCATCTTCATCATTGGGTTCCTTCTCTCTAGCATCCTCGCCGACTACAAGGAGGCTGAGCGCATACCAGCCGACATTCGCACCTCGATCGAGGCGATCGACGGCGATCTCGAATCGTTCGCTGCAGTCAACAAGGATTTCGATCTGCGCGAATGTCGGCAGATCCTGTTGGCGACGATTGACAAATTGCGCGCAGGTCTAAGCCATGCGCGCAATCACAAGGACATACCCCCCGTCTTGGAAGAGCTTGCAAAGTTGACGCCGATTTTCGGGCGCCTCGAAGGGATGGGCATGGCGGCGAATTTCGTCGTCCGCCTGCGGACGACGCAGGATGTATTGCGCAGGTCGATGTTGCGCATCTATCAGATACAGCGGGTCGAGTTCGTACCGTCCGTTCACGTGCTGGTACAGACGCTGGTGTTCTCCATTGTGATCATGATGCTCTTTCTAAAGACGGAGGGGGACCCGGCATCCGCAATGATGTTCGGCTTCATCTCCTACATGTTTATCTACGCGTTGTACCTCGTCCGTCTTCTGGAGCAGCCCTTCGCAAGGGGGCATGGATCTCTGGACGACGTCAGTTTCTTTCTGTTCGACGAACTCGAAGAAAGGCTGCGAAAGGCGCTCGGCGGGGGCGCCGCCACGCAGCATAACAAACACGCGGAGGTCTAGCGATGCACGGCGGAGGTTCGACGGGAACTGCAGCGGCAAAACACGCAAATCGACTGCGTTGGGCACTGGCGCTGACCGGCACCTACATGATTGCAGAGGTGGTCGGTGCCTTGGTTACCGGCAGCCTGGCGCTGCTCGCGGACGCGGCGCACATGTTGACCGATGTCGGCGGCCTTGCGCTGGCGCTGCTCGCGATCCGTTTCGCGACGCGTGAGGCCACTCCACAATTGACCTACGGTTATTTGCGAACGGAGGTGTTATCAGCGCTTACCAACGCCGTAGTTTTGCTATTGCTGACAGTCTACATCTTGTACGAGGCGTATCAGCGCTTTCTAGCGCCGCCAGAAATTCTGAGCGGCCCGATGCTCATTGTCGCGGCGATCGGCCTCGTTGTGAACTTGATCAGTATGCGGTTGCTGGCCGGCGGGTCATCCGAAAGCTTGAACGTCAAGGGCGCCTATCTGGAGGTGCTGGGCGACATGCTGGGATCCGTCGGCGTTATTTTCGCGGCCTTGATCATCATGTGGACGGGCTGGCGATTGGCTGATCCGATTATGGGTGCCGGCATTGGCCTGTTCATCGTGCCAAGGACATGGACCCTCCTAAAACAAGTGACGCATATCCTGATGGAGGGCACGCCGCCGAATATCGATCTGGCATTACTGGAACGGAAGCTCATGGACATCCCCGGTGTGACCGCTGTTCAAGATATGCACGTCTGGACTGTGACGTCCGGGTTTGACGCAATGAGCTGCCATCTCGTCGTCGCTGACATCTCGAAGGCCAGAGACGCACTGCAGAACGCCCGCCGCGTGATGAAGGATAATTTCGGTATCGACCACGTCACGATCCAAGTCGAAGACGACGTCTTGAGGGCGGAGGAGGCTGTGCTGCATGTCTGATGTCGAATACCGGCCCGCCACGCGTGGCGCTGCACCGCTTGCAGAAGTTCTATCCCTATGCCGCAGCACTCTTAGGGCGAATGACGCCAGACAAATTCATCCACCTTCGTGAGGGCGTGTGGCCATGATCAGAAGCATCGAGATGGTGACTCTGCTGCAGACCTTGATCGCGGCCGAGCAGGGCAGCTTTCACAAAGCTGGGATGCTGCTCGGCATTCCCGCATCCACGGTCAGCCGCCGCGTCAGGAGTCTGGAGAACCAGCTCGGCGTCAGACTGTTCGACCGCCATCGCCATGGCATCCGTCCGACCGCCGCCAGCAACGCGTTTCTCAAACCGATCCGTCGCATACTCGACGAACTCAACACGGTGTTGATCAATGCCAAAACCATCGCGCGCGGCAAGGCCGGCGCGCTGCACATCGGCCTCTACGTTTCGCCGTCGACGGGCCAGTTGCGAACGGTGTTGCACGAATACAAGAACGCCTTCCCAAATGTCGACGTACAGTATGTGGAGGGAGAGCGCAGCCTCCTGATGGAGCGGCTCAACGCGGGTTCGATCGATGTCGCCATCGTTGTCGGTCATTTCCGCAGCGGCATGCATGACATCGTCCCGTTATGGTCCGAGAAGATCTTGGTCGCGATGGCAGCAACACACTCCCTCGCCGACAAGGCGACGTTGACGTGGGACGATCTGCGCACCGAACATATCCTGCTCGGCCGCGATCCCGGTCCCGAGCTCAGGGACCATTTGTTGTCCAGACTCAACGCATCCGGCGATCTGCCGGCCATTCGTCACTCCCATATCGGTCGCGATTTCGTGCTGAGCCTCCTCGATATCGAATCCGACGTCACCCTGCTGTACGAGGCTGACACCGGAGCGCAGCACCCCGGCGTCATCTATCGCGAGGTGGTCGATGACGAGGGGCCGAGCCTGGTGCCTTACTTCGCGTGTTGGATCACCAGCAACGATAATCCGGCGCTTCAGCACTTCCTCGATCTGCTTCTTCAGCACAAGGGTCCGCAGCGTCAGCCGCACAGCATACGTCCCCGTTAGTCCTGTTGCGCGGGTTTCGCTTTGCGCGCCTGCAGGAACGCGCGATCGGTCGCCATAAAGCGCGCGAGCATCGGAGCGATCAGCTTTATCGGATCGGCTTGCTGTCCTGTCTCGCGAGTGAGCACCTCGGCGTAGACGAGGAGATCGCGGTGCACTGACCCCGGCAATTCGGTGGCGATCTTCACAGGTTTATCGTTGTTGAGGGGACCTAGCTTGAGCTTTGCCATGGGGCCATCCGTCATGTCTTGTAGGGTGTGAGCACGAGATCGCGGTTGACGATCACCCTCACCGGAAAGCCCGGCCGGATGGTGAGTGTCGGTTGTACGTTGAGTTGACGACGCACCAGGGTCTGGCCGCTCTGGTTGATCGTATCCTGGCTGCCGCGGCGCAGCGCGCGAACCAATGAGTTGTCGCCGCTGAGCACGAGTTCGCTGCCGATCCCAAGCAAAGTCGAGATAGCCGCCGCTTGCAGAAGATTGCCCCAGTGATAGTCGACGCCATCCTCGAGGCCGGCGTACCCTTGCGTATCCGCGCCGGATTGCCGCTCCAGCACAATCGACTTGCCGTTCGGCAAGATGATACGATTCCACACCAGCAGCACACGCGATTGGCCGAACGAAATCTGGCTATCATATTGTCCGATCAGCCGCGCGCCTTGCGGGACCAACAGATATTTGCCCGTGGGACTGTCGTAGACATTCTCGGTGACCTGCGCGGTGATTTCACCCGGCAGGTCCGAGCGGATGCCTGTGATGAGCGCCGCCGGAATAACTGCGCCGGCTTGCACGATGTAGCGCGACGCTGGCTTCTCGATCCGGTCCGGACTGACGGTACGCTTGTCGGCGGTAGCATTCACGAAAGCGAGCTTGCGATCCTGCATGTTCTGCAACGCGTCCGGATCGAGCGGCGGCTTGCCGTCGGCCGCAGTCGCATTGGCCGTGGACGTTGCGGGAGACGCGGCGCTGCTTGCCGGAGACTGCCGCACATTGGTGCTGGCGAAGACGCGGCTGACGCGGGCCGCTTCGTTCTCCTGCACGATCCGCTGTTCGCCGGCATCGAGCCCGCCGCTTGAAGCGCCTTGCGCCGCAAGGATCGGCCGGCCGAGATCGCCGGGAAGGGGCGGACCGAGTTGCGGCACCGTGCGCGGCGGCGGTGTGTCGCGGGGCAGTCCTGCATAGTCCTTCGGCAGTGTCGCAAGTCCGTCCGCTGTGGTCTTGTGGTCGGTGCTGTAGAGTTCGGTGCCATTGTCCTGGCGCGCCGAGCGCGATTGCAGCGCCCAGATCATCGCGCCGAGCACGGCGATACCGACGATGCCGCCGAGCCCGGCCAGAACTTTACGTGACAAACGCGTCACGCGCGGTCGCTCAGGCCGCAGCCGCAATTGCGCCGTGAGCGCGTCATCGGGATGGGGATGCGGATCACTCACCATAGTTTCCATCCGTCGGTGCGCACGATCCGCACTTTTTGCTGGTTGTCGCCACCGAGACGCAGTTCGGCGGCCGCGAACAGCCGGTCGACGATGTAGTAGTTCCGCCTGGCGCGGTAGTTGACGAGTTCAGCGCCGCCGTCGCTGCCGATCACGAACAGCGGCGGCATCTCGCCTTGCGTAATGCCGTGCGAGAACTCGATATAGACTTTCGAGCCGTCATCGAACACTTGGCTGGGTCGCCACGGCGGTGTGTCGCCCTCGATGCTGTAACGGAAACGCAATTTTCCGAGATCCAGGCCGCTGTCGATCGGTGCCGCGGCATCGGCAGCCACATTCTGCCGGCGCAGCGCGATCAACTGGTCTTGCGGATATTGCCACGACACCGAGGCCATGTAAGTCGTCTCGGTGGAGCGCAGCTCCATCAGGTAGGTCCGCCGGTCCGTGTTGATGATGAGATTGGTGGTGAGATCCGCCCGCGTCGGCTTGGCCAGAATATGAATCCGCTTGGTCGGACCAGTACCGCTTTCGGTATCGCCGATTACCCAGCGCACCGTATCCCCGGCGGCCACCGGCCCGGAGCCGACCAGTTGCTCGCCCTCTTGTAACGCGATGTCTGTCACTTGGCCCGGCGCCGTATAGACTTGGTAGAGCGCGCCATCGACAAAGGGATAGACCTGCACGGCGTTGAGATAGCCATGTCGCGTCGGTTGAACCCTTGCGGCGTCGTTGGCTTTGGCGACCCGTTCCTTGGGATCCTTCGGCTCTGGTTTGGCGGTGGTCTTGCCGGGCAGCGGTTTGAGCTGGCCGGGAAGGGGGAGGATCTTGGGGAGTTCCAACACCTCGACCGGCTTCGGCGGTTCGGCCTGCAGCACCGCTGGTTCCAGATCGTCATAGCCGATCTGAGGCGGTTTCCAGGCGCAACCGGCCACCGGGAGGGCGCACAATATAATGTGTAGCAGGGACCGGGGTCGCATCAGCCGAGCTCCTTTGACCAGTTGAGGGCATGAATGAAGACCCCAAGCGGATTGCGGCGCAGCTTCTCTGCATCGCGAGGGGTCTCGATGACGATGGTGAGAATGGCGGTCCAGCGTTCGGTCGCAGCGAGGCTGCCGTTCTCGTAGCGGCGCTCGACCCACGCGATCCGAAACGAATCCCGCGAGGCGCGGATCACGCTGGAGACATCGATCGCAATCTGGATCTTGCCGACCTTCGTGAAAGGATCGTTGGTGCGGGCATAATCATTGAGCGCGATCGCGCCGCGGTCGGTGACGAAGTCGTAAGCGGTCAACCAGTTCTGCCGCACGATGATAGGATCGACCGGGATCGAACGCACCTGCTCGATGAAGCGCGCCAGATGCCAGGCGATCTGACCGTCGGTCGGTTTGTAGTCAGCGATCGCCGGCGCTACGGCTTGGGTCTGGCCGAGCTGATCGACCTGCACCACCCACGGCACCACGGAGCCGCGCATCGCGTGCCAGACGAGCCCTCCGGCCAATCCCGCGGCGAGCGCGAGATTGCCGAAAGCGATCAGTCGCCAGTTGCGCGCCTGCACCCGCGCCGAGCCGATGCGCTCGTCCCAGACTTGAGCGGCCTTTTGATACGGCGTCTCGGGCACTGGCGTCTTGCCGTAGCGGACGCTAGGTCTGCGGAATGGATTCATGCGCGGTCATCCTGGCTGAGAGGAACAGAATTCGATCCACCGCCATGATCGCCGGAGCGGACCGCGTGGGCGGCGGTCGATGCGCCGCTCTCCATGGTCTGAACGCGGTGCAGACGTTGCGCCCAGGTCGGCGCGCCGGCGCTTGGTGAGGACGATGCTGATGAGGGAGAGGAGGGCGACATCCCGGCGAGCGAGCCAACGCCGCGTGCGCCGGCACCCATCGCGCTGCCGGCGATGCTGGCGCCGGCGCGGGCTCCCATAGCGCCCGCCACGCCCAGTCCGCCAGCCGCGAGCGCCGTGCCGACCGCGGCTCCGGCGCCGAGTTGCGGTGCACCTGACACGAGGCCCGCCGCGATCGATGGCGCGAAGATGCCGAGCCCGAACAGCGACAACGACGCCAGCATGATCGCGAGCGCGTCCTCGATGGTCGGCTGATTGCCGGCAAAACCTTGCGTGAACTCGGAGAACAGCGAGGTGCCGATACCGACGACGACGGCGAGCACCAGGATCTTGACGCCGGAGGCGACGACGTTGCCGAGCACCTTTTCGGCCAGGAACGACGTCTTGTTGAACAGCGCGAACGGGATCAGCACGAAGCCGGCCAGCGTCGTCAGCTTGAATTCGATCAGGGTGATGAAGAGCTGCACCGCCAGGATGAAGAAAGCGGCGACGACGATCACCCAGGCGACCAGCAGCACGAAGATCTGCACGAAGTTCGTGAAGAACGAGACGTAGCCCATCAGGCCGGAGGCAGCCTCGAGCAACGGCTTGCCGGCATCGACGCCGACCTGGGCGAGCTTGCCCGGCCGCAGGAAGTCGGCTGAGGAGAGCGCCGATCCGGCGGCCTTGAGCCCCAATTGGGAGAAGCTCTCGAACACCACACGGCACAGGCTATTGAAGTTGCCGATGATGAAGGCGAAGAAGCCGATATAGAGTGTCTTCTTGATCAGGCGCGCGATGACGTCTTCATCCGCAGACATCGCCCAGAACAGGCCGGCCAGCGTAATGTCGATGCCAATCAGCGTTGTGCTAAGGAACTGGACATCGCCACCGACCAGGCCGAAGCCGGAATCGATGTAGCGGGTGAACACGTCGAGGAAGTGATCGATGACGCCGGTGTTGTTCATGGCTCACTTCCCCATCGGTGGCGGCAGGATGCGCTGGCGCGCTTCCGCCCAGGCGCTTTGGCAATCGGCATCGTCGGCGGCAGCTTTTGGCCCCAGCGCGCTGCAGCGCAGGAGGCGGGCATCGAGCGGATCGCTCGCCGGCGGCGGAGCCTCGTCGCGGGCTTGCCGCAACGGAATCGTGCAACCGGTCGTGACGAGGGCGATCAACGAGAGGGCTGCGGTGCGAACGAGCGTGATCATGCGCGGCCTCAGTGGAACATCTGAACGGATTGCGGCTGATAACCCCGGCCGTTGGTCAGGAACCGGCGCACTTGCTCGCGGGCCTGGTCTTCGCCTGCCGTTTGACGCGCCTGTTCGATCGATTGCGCGCGGCCTTGCGCGGCGACGAGCGCGGTGAGATCAGCCATCTGCCGGGCCTGCACTGCGAGCAACTGGTTGCCGGCTTGCGACACTTGCAGCACGCCGACCGCCGATTGGCTGGCACCAACCAAAGTGTCGGTATGCGACTGCGTGGCAGGGAGATTGTTGACGGTGGTCGCGCCGACGCTCATCGCATGCTGGAACGCCGAGACCGAGGTCTGCCAGCGATCACGCGCGCCATCGACCAATTTCTGATCGCTCTGTGACGCGCTGAAGCCCTGGTACTTCTGGAACGTCCGCTCGATCGCCTGGACGTCGTAGGCGACCCTGTCGGCCTGCTTGAGCAGGTTCTGGGTTTGCGTGAAGGTGCGGTCGATGTCGTTGAGCAATGACGTCGGCAGGCTGGTGAGATGCCGCGCCTGATTGAGCAGCATCTGGGTCTGATTCTGCAGCGCCGTGAGCTGGTTATCGATCTGCTTCAGCGTATTCGCCGCCGTCATCAGGTTCTGGCTGTAGTTCGACGGATCGAACACGGCGATCTGCGCTGGGCAGGGCGTGGCCGCGAACAGGGAGGCCGATATCGTGACGACGGCTGCAAGCGAACGGATACGAGTCATGGCGATGGCTCCGTGACGAGGGTGGGGAGGAGGTCGGCAGTCCAATCGCTGCCCTTGCGGCGCAGCCAGGCGGCGGCGAACCCGTCGCGGCCGTAATCGGCGACGAGTTCGGCGATGGTGACCTGGTCGGTCTTGGAGGACGCCGCGGTGAAGGCAAGCGCCACCTCGCCGAGGCCAAGCTCGAACAGGCGGTTGCCGCGGCGGGACTGGCAGTAGTAATCGCGCTTCGGCGTTGCCCGGCTGATGATCTCGATCTGGCGATCATTGAGCCCGAAGCGGTGATAGACCGTCATGATCTGCGGTTCGATCGCGCGCTCGTTCGGCAGGAACAGCCGTGTCGGGCAGCTCTCGACGATAGCGGCGGCGATCGCACTGCCCTCGATGTCGGCCAGCGACTGCGTGGCGAACACCACCGAGGCGTTCTTCTTGCGCAGGGTCTTCAGCCATTCGCGCAATTGTTGCGCGAAGCCGATGTCGTCGAGCGCCAGCCAGCCTTCATCGATGATCAGCAACGTCGGTGAACCGTCGAGCCGGCCTTCAATGCGATGGAATAGATAGGAAAACGCGGCGGACGCTGCGGCGCTGCCGATCAGGCCCTCGGTCTCGAACGCCTGTACCGGCGCATCGCCCAAGCGTTCGGCCTCGGCATCGAGCAGGCGGCCGAACGGCCCGCCGAGGCAATAGGGCCGCAGCGCTTGTTTCAGCGCGCTCGACTGCAGCAGTACGGAAAGGCCTGTCAGTGTTCGTTCGCCAACGGGCGCGGAGGCCAGCGACGTCAGCGCCGTCCACAGATGTTCCTTGGCCTCCGGCGTGACGGTGATGCCCTCGCGGGCGAGAATCGACGCGATCCATTCGGCTGCCCAGCCGCGCTCAGCGGCATCGTCGATCGCGGCCAGCGGTTGCAAGGTCACCGACATCGCGCTGTCATCGGAGAGAGCACCGCCGAGATCGTGCCAGTCGCCGCCCATCGCGATCGCCGCGGCACGTATGCTGCCGCCGAAATCGAACGCGAAGATCTGGCTGTGCGCGTAGCGGCGGAACTGTAGCGCCATCAGCGCCAGCAGCACGGACTTGCCAGCGCCGGTCGGACCGACGATCAGGGTATGGCCGACATCGCCAACGTGGATAGAGAACCGGAACGGGGTCGCGCCTTCGGTCTTGGCAAAGAACAGCGGGGGTGCACCGAGGTGCTCGTCCCGTTCCGGTCCCGCCCATACCGCCGAGAGCGGGATCATATGGGCGAGATTGAGGGTGGAGACCGGCGGCTGCCGGACATTGGCGTAGACATGGCCGGGCAGGGAGCCGAGCCAGGCTTCGATTGCATTCACGGTCTCGACGATGCAGGTGAAGTCCCGGCCTTGGATCACCTTTTCGACCAGCCGTAGCTTCTCGTCAGCGGTGCGCGGATCGGCATCCCACACCGTGATCGTCGCGGTGACGTAGGCCTGGCCGATCATGTCGCTGCCGAGTTCTTGCAAGGCGGCGTCGGCATCGGCGGCCTTATTGGCCGCGTCGGTGTCAAGAAGTGTCGAGGCCTCGTTGGTCATCACCTCCTTCAGAATGGCCGCGACCGATTTGCGCTTGGCGAACCACTGCCGGCGGATCTTGGTGAGCAACTTCGTGGCGTCGGTCTTGTCGAGCATGATCGCCCGCGTCGACCAGCGATACGGAAACGCGAGTTGGTTCAACTCGTCGAGCACGCCGGGGAAGGTCGCGGTCGGGAATCCGATAACGCTCAGCGTGCGCAGATGCTGCGATCCCAATCGCGGTTCGAGACCGCCCGCCATCGGTTCATCGACCAGCAGCGCATCGAGCTGCATCGGAATCTCGGGCACTCGGACGCGATGGCGCTTGGTCGAGATGCAGGCGTGCAGGTAGGTCAGCGTCTCGCTATCATCGAGCCAGGCCGCGTCCGGCACGAAGCCTTCGATCAGTTGCAACACGCGTCCGGTGCGATCGATGAAGCCGCGCAGCACCTCGTGACCGTCGACGCCGCCGCGCTCGCGCCCTTCATAGAGCCAGGCTTCGGCGCGCGCGGCGTCTTCCGCCGGGGGCAGCCAGCACAGCGTCAGGAAATACGCGCTCTCGAAATGCGCTTCTTGCTCCTCGAATTGTGCCCGGCGTTCGGCATCGACCAGCGCCGAGACGGGGTCGGGGAAGCGGCTGTCGGGATAGCGGTTGGCGGCGTTGCGCTGCGCCTCGACGAAGATCGCCCAGCCGGAGCCCAGACGTCGCAACGCGTTGTTGAGACGCGCGGTCGTACCGACGAGTTCTGAAGGTGTCGCGGAATCCAGATCTGGTCCGCGAAACCGCGCGGTGCGCTGGAAGCTGCCGTCCTTGTTGAGCACGACGCCGGGCGCGATCAGTGCGGCCCAAGGCAGGAAGTCGGCTAAGAGAGCAGGGCGCTTGCGATATTCTGAGAGGTTCATCATCGCGCTCACCCTCCAAAATGCGCGGGGTAGCGCAGGTGACGTCGCACCACGTCGACGAATTGCGCGTCGCGCTTGGCCGCCCAGACCGCGGCCGCGTGTCCGATCGCCCACAGCAGAAGTCCCGGAATCCATAGACGCAGACCGAGGCCGATCGCGGCGGCGAGCGTGCCGTTGGCGATGGCGACCGTGCGCGGCGCGCCGCCGAGCAGGATCGGATCGCTCAAGGAGCGATGCACGGGCGCGTAAAAGCCGGGGACGGGTTCGACGATGTCGGCCATCAGATCACCGCTCCCCCCCCGCACGAGAAGAACGACAGGAAGAAACTCGACGCCGCGAAGGCAATCGACAACCCGAACACGATCTGGATCAGCCGCCGGAAGCCGCCGGATGTGTCGCCGAAGGCAAGAGTGAGACCGGTGGTGACGATGATGATCACCGCGATGATCTTGGAGACCGGCCCCTCGACCGATTGCAGGATCTGATTGAGCGGTTGCTCCCACGGCATGTTGGAGCCGGCCGCGTATGCCGGCAGTGTGGTGAGGGCGACTAGGACTGCCGCAAGGGTGAGACGATGCGACGGACGAGCGCGATGGACGATCATGACCGGTCACTTTCGGGGATGGTTTCGGGATTGCTTGAGAGGAGGACGTAGTCGCCGGCAGGCGACAGCTCACGGACCGCGGCCAGTTCGGCGACGCGTCGTTGCGAGCCGCGGCCTTCGAGGACGACGATGAGATTGATGGTCTCCGCGATCAGCGCGCGCGGCACGGTGATGACCGCTTCCTGGATCAGTTGTTCGAGACGGCGCAGCGCGCCGATGGCCGAGCCCGCGTGAATGGTGCCGATGCCGCCGGGATGGCCGGTTCCCCAGGCTTTGAGCAGCTCCAGCGCCTCGGCGCCGCGCACTTCGCCAACGGGGATTCGGTCTGGCCGCAGCCGCAATGAAGAACGCACCAGATCGGAGAGCGACGCGACGCCATCCTTGGTGCGCAGCGCCACGAGGTTCGGTGCCGCGCATTGCAGCTCGCGGGTATCCTCAATCAGCACCACGCGGTCTGACGTCTTGGCGACCTCCGCGAGTAATGCGTTGACCAGTGTGGTCTTGCCGGTCGAGGTGCCGCCGGCGACCAGGACGTTCTTTCGCTTCTGGACTGCGAGGCGCAGCAGATCGGCCTGCCTCGGCTGCATGATGCCGGCCGCGACGTAGTCCTCGAGGGTGAACACCGCAACCGCTGGCTTGCGGATCGCAAACGTCGGTGCGGCGACGACCGGCGGGATCAAGCCTTCGAACCGCTCACCAGTCTCTGGCAATTCGGCAGAGACGCGCGGCGAACCCGGATGGACTTCGGCGCCGACGTGATGCGCAACCAGGCGCACGATGCGCTCGCCATCAGCCGGCGACAGCCGCTCGCCGGTGTCTTCCAGTCCACCCTTCAACCGATCGATCCAAAGCCGGCCGTCGGGGTTGAGCATCACCTCGACGACGGAAGGCTCCTCCAGCCACGCGGTGATCGCAGGCCCGAGCGCCGTGCGCAGCATGCGCGCGCCACGTTGCGTCGCTTCGGATCGATTGGATTGGTTTGCCACCCCGGTCCCCACCGTTTGAGACCGCCGATGGCGATCCCGTCGTGGGGATGATTAGAAAAGGCATGATCCGGGCGGACGCAACAAGGATCAGATGGCGGTCGTAGGATGGCGTATGAAAACAGGTAATTGGCGGAGTCACCGGGCCACGGTCACTCGCTCCCAACAATGATCGGAATTATGAGGGCTAAGCCGCGCGCGTGCCGGCCGTTGATCGGCCCGGGGTTAGACGCCCGACGCGATTTGAATCGACCGGTACGAGGGAAAGGGAATATCTCGCCCTCGCGGAGGCGTTCCGGCCTTGCTCTTCGCATTCCCGGGCATAAGTCTCGACCATTTCCGCGTCGTGGCCGAGCAGCATGCTCGCGATACGCCGTGCTTGCGCTGCGCGGGACTGCCAGACTGACGGATCAGACAATTGGATTTCGGCCATGGCACGACTCAGTCGAGGGCGACTTTGGGAGATTTTGGGGCGATAAAATACGAAGTACAGTCCTTGCGATTTCCCGTCTTTCGAGTCCTTCGACCGATTCGGGAACAATCCCATAGACGTGTCTGACTGCAACACATTAGGCCGCAGATAGTGTTCGCAAAAGTCGGCCCGATGAAAACAGATGACTAGGTGGTTGAAGCGGTGGTGCCGTCTAACCAGCCTGGCGGGACGAGCTTTTGGTCGTTGCGCCATTCGTGCGCGAGCGTGACCCCTTCAATTTCGCCCCATACATCTGGTCCGGCATGATCCAAGACGATTACTTGAAGTTGCCCTTTGGCCCGGATAGCTTCTCGACCCAAAGCTTCGAACACCGCTCTTACAGCGGCGATGTCTTCATCACGAGTACGACCGGGTCGATCTTCATATTCGGCAGAAGCAAATCCTCTTGGGAAGTAAACCTGACTGGGTTGATCGTAGATTGCCAATCCTGGGACCGGGTGATGGGGCGTTTCAATGAAGAAGCGTTGGAGCGCCATTGTGACAGCAACGTGATACGCGAGCCAGTTCGCGCCGCTACCTATTTCCCACAAATAGTCCTCTCTCTCAGTATGTATGACTTTGATTGTTAAATCATTGATCACAAGTTGTATTGGGGCATTGGGCCATTCGGCATCGAGCGTCGGAATAATCGTGGCTGCGATGTTTTCGATTTGCCGCAGGGCATTTTGTGTCTTTCGGGAGACCTGAGTTTCCGAATAAATCGCACGTAGTTGTTCAATCTGCTCCCTGATACCAGCGACTTCCTCAGCGAGCTCGGAATTGTCGTCCGCTCTATCGAAGGATTGTAAGGCTTGTTCCAGCCGGCCAACGAACCGCTCAATGCGGTCCTGCCGGTAGGTTGCTGCACGGACCTGTTCCGATCGTTGCTCGAGCAGGGCAATCGTCTGCCGTGCGTTCGCCAACCTAGCTGTTGCTGCTTCAACTTCGGCTCTCAACCGTAGTCTCTCTCTGTCGAATGCATCCGAAAGGCCCGGCTGCGTCCGAATTTGAACGTCTAGGCCCGCCAACGCCTGCGCCAATGTATCGAGCTTATCTCTGCCCCCGTCGCCTAGCGTGACAAGTGGATCATCTGAATCTTGCGTTCGGGTGCGAAGCCAGCCGGCGATATCCAAACGGTCACGCTGAATGCGGACAGCGGAACCGTAGTCTTCGCTGTTGTTTAGTAGCCGTTGGATCTCACTTAGCCGTTGTCTGCGCTCAGCAAGCTCTGCGGCGGCTTCATTCTCTTCCTGCCGAAGTGCTCCCAACTGCTGCAATGTCGGGTCGATTGAATCCAGCGACGTAAACGCTGTTCTTGTATTCGCCCCGGCAGCACGTCTTAAAAGATCAACGATATTGATCCACTCCGCAGGAATCTGAGTGCCGACAGGAAGCAAACCAAGCTCGATGGCATTGCGTACCCATGCTTGGGTCTCGATCTGCCAAGCGGATACCGCCTTCTTCACCGATTCCAACGCTGCTTCTTTCCGCCGGAGATCTTTTTGCAGTCTCTCGATTTCCCAGCGCGCCGCAAGCATTTCGGGTGTTAGCGCGCCGAGAACATAGGGAAAGATAGCTTTGAGCTTTTCGCGATGTTCTGTTGTATCGGCGTTGAAGAACAGCACCATTGGGTTAGCAACGACGTACTGTGGCTGAAACGTGAATGCGACAAGATCCCGGAAGCTGACGCGGGCATTGTAGCCGACTTCGGTGTCTGGATTCAGGCGTAGTTGCGACAATCCAGCCAGTTCGTCGAGCATTCGCTTCACCGAATCGGCGGTTGTGTTTTTTTCCGGCGTGTCTGTCGGAACCTCGACTGCGTCACCCTCAAGAAGAAACATATCCCCGGTTTGTCGGGCTTCGCCAGGCTCACGTCGAGCCAAAAGCTTCTGGCCAACCATCGTGTCGATGACGATTCCAAACCACGAACAGGTGTTTCGGATCGTGCCAACGGGAATTCCGCATTTTCCCGACGCTAAGCAGTAGTCAATTATGGGAATGACAGCGGATTTACCGGTTTTCGATGCTCCACTGATTACATTGACCATCCCTGGTTCGAATTCAAGAATTCGCGGAGCATGTCCGGCCTTCGACCATAAGATGAGTTTACGGATCTGGAAATGCATCAGGGCACGACCTGCAATAATGCAAACGCTTGTCCGATGGGGAGGCGCGCAAACCAACGGCCGAGCTTTTCTGCGTTCGTCACATGATACTTCACACGCTCGGGAGAGAGTGGTGGCTTCGCATCATTTGATCTCACGGCTGCTGTTTCGTAATCCACATGCAGCAGGCTGCTTGCAATGCCGGCAGCGACGGACTCGAGTGTCAACAAACGCATTGCCATGGCTCGATCATGAATGGCGAGAAGTTGCTCGCGATGGTCGCTAAGCTTTGCAACGAATTTGCTGAGACCAGAACTCTGGTTTGTCGACCGTATGATATTCAGGGTTGGCTTATGCAGAAGCAGCGGCAGAACAAGAAAAAAGGGCGTCAATGGTGGTAGATCGCCCACCTTTTCGGCCTGATATCCACGACCAAAATTCCACAGAAGCTGCGCACCGAAGGCGGGGTTTTGTACCAAAGCGACTGGTGATAGTTCCAAATCCGACACAGCGGCCTCGTTCCGGGGGGAACAGCGTTTGATATTGAGGGTGCCACCCGAGACGGCGGCCGTCGGCTAAACAATTGTAGGCTCCCGCGATAAAATGCGAGGGTAGGGTCTGACCATCGAGAGGAAGGGTAGTCGCCGCACATTTGCGATAGAGCGCGCGCCCCCTTGCTGGTTCGCTAAGCGAGGATTGAACGTCCTCGATCTCATCCCTTGCAATTTTATGTTGTCGCTCAAGCTGTCTGTCGAGATCGTTCAGACTGTCGTCAATGATTCGACCATCGTCAGCCCAATGCACTTTATCCGCCGTCGTTTTGAGGAAATCGCTTACGGCTGTAACAAGCATGTCGGACGTGGCGTCGACAGCTTCCAATTGGCGAACGAATACCGGAGCGCTGTCGACCAGCGCAGTAATCGTTTCCGATGAGGGCTCTGGCGCGGTCGAAACCAACAGATTGGTCAAGTTGGAACGCCGGCTGAATGTTTGAAAGCTCTGTCGAAAAACCGTCGCCAAGATGAGGGGAAGTTGTTTGTCGCGGATTAATTTGTCGATGCGATCCCGCGCCATTCCGATGGCGGCGGCACAGAGGTCGTCCAATGCCTCGGCGGGGATTCCAGCGCGAAGCAGTTCGCGTATTCCCTCCACTGGATCGGCATCAATTACCAGCTGGAAGCGCCTAATAATTACGCTGCAGATATCTTCGCCGGCTTCCAGGAAACGCAGAATATGAGGACTACATCCCGCGTTGGGTTTCTTAGTATTGATTAGTTTCTTGATTTTCTTCAGCGCCTCTGCTGCGCCTTCCGGCGTTGCCGCGGCGTGGAGCTCGTGAACCAAATCTCCCGTCTTGGCGGAGACAATATACAATCTAAAATCAGTCGTCTCTGGTGCGATCGTTTTGGCGACGCAACGGTCAGCCCAATTGGCAAACGTCTTCCAGAGATCGTCTGAGCGGTCGGCCGCTGGATTGCCATCGATCGCGCTTTTGATCTGCTCTAAGAGTACAGTCCCATCCGCTCGATGCACGGCGACATCGTCGAAATACTCAAGGGAAACGACGTCGCCATCGGGAACCCGAAGTAGGTGATGGCATAGGCGGAGCTGCTGCAGCGAATAGCCGAGGTATTGACCAGCCGCGGCCGTCTTCAAGGGCTTTTCAAGCTCGACCAGGCTCATGCGGTCCTTCAGAAGTCATTAAGTTCGTTTCGGGGGATCGACGCGCGACAAGGCGTTAGCTGGATACGCCCCGAAGTTGAAGAAAATGAACACTCGCCCGAAGAGTAAAGCGCTGGCGAGTTCCTCGTCATGGAAAAAATCGAATCTTAAGCAAAATACTGACGTTCTGCCACAGAATGTCAATATATAAGTTGACGTTTCAACAGGAGCGTATAGTTATACATTGACATCTAAGCTCTCATGTAAACAAATAAGTTGACAATATGAGCGTCAAACACCTCGCAATAAAGCAATATCGTGAAATTGTAGATCGGGCGGCCGCCGCGGTCGACAAGCAGCTCAGCCGCCCGTCTGAGGGCTGGATTGCAACTACCCGCACGGCACTCGGAATGTCGGCCGCACAACTTGCTCGCCGTCTCCGTGTCACTCGCGCTCGCGTGTCTCAAGCCGAACATGCAGAACTTTCTGGGGGCGTAACCCTAAAAACTATGCAGTCAATGGCTGAGGCGATGGGTTGCCGTTTTGTCTACGCGATCGTTCCCCAGGATGCTTCCATCGAGAACGCCATTAAAGCCCAAGCCCACCGAAAAGCCGTAGCCCTAGTCAATAAAGCCAGCACACATATGGCTTTGGAGCGACAGTCTCTGTCGGTGGCGAAAAATAAGGAGGAAATAGAGCGCATCGCTAGCGAGCTAATGCACACCATGCCGGCTGACTTTTGGGCCGCCGACTAATGAATTCAATCTCCAACGAGCCCGAAGGTGCGACACCCGTCGACCCAGCTCAGATGGAAGGACTCAAATTCGGGCACGTCACAACGCGCGAACAGCTAAATGAATTGGAGCAAGCCAACGTTCAAAGCGGGTTGCTTTGGATTGGTCGCCGTCGCAAGAGCGATATCCTGACTGAACAATTCATGTTGGAACTACACCGGCGATTATTCGGCGAAGTGTGGAATTGGGCAGGGCAATTTCGCGAGCGAGAGACTAATATCGGAGTAGATCCGCTTCAGATCCAAGTGCAGCTTCGAATGTTGTTGGACGACGCGCGATATTGGGCTGAACATGGCACTTATCTGCCGCTCGAAGCTGCGGCGCGTTTTCATCACCGGTTGGTTCAAATTCATCCGTTTGCGAACGGCAATGGTCGCCATGCCCGCATCGCCGCTGACATCTACCTTGCCGAGCGATTAAAACAACCGCCGATCGATTGGGCTGCCGGTCACGATCTGCAAAGCGACAACGAGCGGCGCAACAGCTACATTGCAGCTTTGCGGGCTGCCGACGCCGGTGATCACAATCTCCTTTCGAGGTTTGTGGGTATCAATATCTGAGCATCTTATACAAGCAGACGGGTGCCAGACATTGCGCACCGGCTGGTAATGTGCTGTGGACTGGCGAAAATGCATCGTACAGCCCGTTCGCGTTGAGTTGCTAGTCATTTCCATAGTCAGGTTCGTACTGGAGCTCCCGCTCTTGCTGGTCCTCATGGACATAGCTGAGGCCAGTTGCCTTGATCTCGTCGCTTCCTATAAGTGACAATTCGCAAGTCGGACAGCGAAACTCCTCGCCGATAAATTCACGGTCGACGATTTCCCAAACGGCATATTCATCGCGCTCTTCGCTGATATCCTCGCCAGTCTGTTCCCCTGTCATGAATGCACGGCACCCACATGAGGGGCAGGTTTCAACCCACACCTCGTCGAAACGATCTCTGAAAAGGGCTGCCTGATGCTGGGGCTCTCGCAATGTAGCTTCCGCGGCAAGGCGATCCCTTACGGATTTCTTTAACGCTTTGAATTTGTCCCTAGCAGCGTTCACGCGCAGTTTCACCGCTGCGTCGATAGCGTTCGCTGCTTCGTCGAGCAATCGGCGAGGAGCTTTGGCGTCGGTCGCTCCTAGCCAATGTTCTAACGACGAGCCCATCTCCTGAAGAACGGTATCGCAGGCGTGCCAATAACGCGCCTCCCAGGCGTCAAGCCGCATGGCGCGAAATGGCAGATCGGCGGAATGAAGCTCAGCGTTGCGACGTTCCGCAATGCCTTCGCAGAATTTCTGAATCGTTTTATCGAACCGCGGCACAAGGTGAGCTAGGCGTTCGAATAGTGTCTTCGCGGTGATCGTCTTGACGTCAGTTGTCACGTTGATGCCGGCGGCGACGAACATCGACTGCCAGTGTGTGGGATCGACGATGAGGCTAGGATGCTTGCGAGCGAGCGCAGCTTTTCCGAGCAGCTCGAGCGCCAGGGAAGCCCATAGTTGGTATTCGTCGAGATCCCCGAGGCTTTTTCTCGCTAGTGCGCGGCTCACGTAAACTTTGGATTTGGAATGGAGAGCTTCGCCGCTGATTGCAATGAAGACGTCGTCAGGCATCGATCAGAATCCTTGCTAGGCTCCGGCCCGAGTTGAGCTGGGAAGGGCCGCGTCCGTGCAGGACGCGCCAGTTGTCGATAATCAAAATGTCGTCTTGGCGCCATTCGTGGTTTTCGGATGAGGCGAGCGAAAGTCGACGCGCCAGAAGTTGCAACGCGGAGCGGCCGCGCTGCTCGACGCCTTCAACACAAGCAGGGTCATATCGGAGAAACGTCCGATCGGAAGACAGGATGGTCGAATAGAAAGAGCGGCGCCCAGTTCGCACGAGAACAGGGGCGCTTTCGAGGAGCTGAAAGTCGTCTGAGGAGAAGGCAAGGCTTCGCCAGTCGAGCAGCATCGTGGTAGCGCGCGGAGCACCTGGCGCCAGACACCCCAAGAGAAGGTACCTGCACGGCCTCGGTCGATGGCTAAGCTCGACGTGCAAAGGCAGGGCATCTAGGCCATATCGCGCGCTCAAGGAACGCGGATGAGCCTCTGGACTTCTTTGTGGCTGAACGACCTCCTCAAGCGCGCGGGCGCGTCCAAGTGCGCGCATCCCCAGGCTGTCGCCAAGCCACCGGATCTCGTTCAGCATAGCGTCGCTGCCAGAGTCAGCCGCGCGATGTTGGACCCACCCGCGTTGAGCCAGCACGGTGAGCACTGTGGGCCGACCGCGCATGGTCATCGTGCAGGTTGTGATGCCATCAGAGTTACCAATTCCGAGTTCGATAGATAGCTTTCAATCGAGACTTTGATACCCTGTCTTGAGGCTGACTTGAAAAGCTTTGTAATTAAAGTGCCGGACTGGGGGGCCGTTGGCGGTTGCGCGGACCAGAAATATGACGAGGCTCCCGATTCATTCCTGCTCGAACCTTGCGGTTGCAGCGCGAAGGTCGGCGAGGTCAACGCATCGTCCAGGATGGATATGACGCACGGGGGAGCCGCTCTTGAGCCGCCTCAGAACGGTTCGCTATCGTGCGACGCGTAATTGCTATTCTGACAACGCGAAATTCTGTAATGATCTCAATGGGTCAAAAAGCTGCAAAATGTCAGAATGGCCGTTGAACGCACTTCAGAATTTTCTGACTTCCAAGCTGAATACGAGGGTTCGATTCCCTTCACCCGCTCCAAATTTCTCGCCCCAGGTCTCGTTGCGCTCCCCAGGTCTCGTTGCGCTCCCGTGCGTTTCCCGTGACGGGATGAATTGACGGACGGCTCCGGCACGTCACATGATGGCTTCTTTGAAGCTGTTATTGCCGGTGAACCCCCATGATTTCCCTCAAGTTCGTTCGGCAGCATTTCGCCTGCCTCGCCATTTTGTCCGCAACGATATCCCCGGCGTCAGCCGTCTATCTTTGCAACCCTGACAACGTATCCGACCCGGATATCGCGATTAAAGCCTGCAACGAGGAAATCGCTGCAGGCCGCAGTCTCGCCATCGCCTATTACGATCGCGGTCTGGCATGGGCAAAGAAGGGCGAAGCCGAAAAAGCGCTTCTCGATTACAACAAGTCGCTGGCGATCAATCCCAAGTATCAGAACGCCTATATCAGCCGGGGCAATGCGCTGAAACTCAAGAACCTGCCCGAAGCGGCAATCGCTGACTACGACATGGCGATCAAGCTCGATGCGTCGAAGGCCGGATTGGCATTCTACAATCGGGGCAATAGCTGGCGGGACAAGGAACAGTTCGAGAAGGCGATGGCCGACTATAACAAGGCGATCGAATTGATGCCGCAATACGTCAACGCGTACACGGCGCGCGGAAATATTTTCAAGTCGATGAATGAGTTGGATAAAGCCATCGAAGATTACGACAGGGCGATACGTATTGATGACAGCAAGGCGTCGCTTGCTTACTACAACCGCGGCGTTGCATGGCGGAAAAAGAGTGAGCCGGACAAGGCGATTGCGGATTACAACGTCTATATCCGAATGGTGCCGAGCGATCCGGACGGCTACGTGGCCTTGGCAAATGTTTATTCGGATAAAAAAGAGTATGCCGCCGCGATAGCCAATTATGATCGCGCCCTGAATTTCGATCCGAACAACAAGCTCGCTGCCAGCAACAAGAAGAACGCCATTGAAAAGGCCGCGCAGCAGGATCAGGCGAAGTAGCGTTACGAATCGTCGAGCTTGTTGAGGTCGCGCACCGACTGCATGATCGGTTCGAAGTTCGAGCGTGCATCGAGCGCATCGAACAGCTGCGCGGTGTCGGACAACAGCGCGTGGGAGCGCTGGATGGCGATCCGCACGTCATCATGAGGCGTATCCGACAGGCGGCCGTGGCCTGACAGAAGGATTTTCGAATCCAGCCCGCGCAATCGTTCCAGCGACTGGATGTAGTCGCTGATGCTTCCCGAGCCGAACACGCCGCCCATCACGCCGCCGGGCATCAGAGTATCGGCGGCGAACAGCAGGCCCTTGTCCTGATCGAACAGGCTGATGCAGGCCGAGGTGTGGCCGGGCGTATACATCACGCTCAGCCGGAAATTGCCAAGGTCGATCAGATTGCCTTCCTCGAGCCAGATGTCGATGTCGATCGGCACGTTCGGCTCGTTGAACATCTTGCGCAGCATCGAGAAGTCGTCGCGCAGCATGATCTTGTTGGCGGCGAGGCGGTGTGCCGCGATGATGGTCTTGCCGTTGAAGTGATACGCCGCGCCGATATGGTCGAGATGCTCATGGCTGAGCACCACCATGTCGATGTCGGCGGGTGTTACGCCGAGATGTGCGAGGCATTCCAGAAGATACGGGTAGTTCGATGACAGGCCGACATCGATCATGATGGTGCGCTTGCTGCCGCGGACCAGATAGGCATTTGCGGCGCGGTTCTTGAACCGGATCTGATAAACGTCTTCGGCGGCCTGGATCAGTGTGCATGTGTCGTTGTTGAGCAGCACCGGAAAGGGGGAGGGCTTATGGTCGCTCATGGCTTGGGAGCCCTGAAGTTCATGGCATTGGAGGCGCGCAGCCGCTTGCTCAGCGCATCCATGACCATCAACGCGAAAGCCGGTTGCTGGCTGACAAGATAGACGAAGCGAGCGTGGTTGATCCGCATCACCCGCGTGCCGCCGGTGCCGGCAACAGCGGTCGCCGAACGCGCCGAGCCGTCGATGACGGCCATCTCGCCGAAGAACTCGCCCTTGCCGAGACTTGCAATGACGGTTTTGTCGGCGCCTGCGGTCTTGACGATATCGACCTTGCCTTCCAGCACCACGAACAGTTCGCGGCCGGTCGATCCTTCCTCGAAAATGATCTCCGAGGCCGCATATTCGTTGATGCATCTCTCGATGGTCATGGTGCACCCCAGCCGCGGGCCGCCCGTTGAGTGCGGTTATACTAGGCCGTAATCAGGAGCGCGCAATCGCGACGAGCAGGCGGGCCGACTTGCCGCAGAGCAAAATGGACGGGGTGTCTGCGTTTGCGCCGGCAGGGGCGCTATGGCCCGTGCATCCTGTAGGTCTCGATGCCGTCGATGGTCGCGGCCGCCGGCGCCTCGATCGTGAGCGCATCCATCACGGAGGCGTGTAACGGCCCGGCGGGGTGCGATATCAGTGCCGCGGCGGCGAAAGCCAGCATGAAAATTCCGGCAAGCTCATGAAGGGTCGGCATCGTCGGACCTCCGGCGCAAGGAGCCTGCAATCTACGTTCCGGTGCGCTCCGGCTGGTTCACACGCGTGGCAGCAATTTCGTCAAATTGAACCTGAACCGGGGCGCGATCCGGAATCCCGCATGGCACGCACCGAACCTACTGGAGGCCGCCGGGTGACGGAAGATCGCGTGAATAACAAAGGCGTGGCCACGAGAAGCGGCATCGGTGCCTATGGCAAGCGGCGTTCAGGACATTCAAAAACAAAAACTCCGGGATGGGCGCTGTCCATCCCGGAGTGAAGTTTCAATGTGTGCAGCTCAGAATTTTGCCGTTGCCGAGACGCGGAAGGTGCGCGGCTGTCCGGGCGAGAGGTTGTTGTTGCCGTCGGCGCTCGCCCAATAGCCCTTGTTGAAGATGTTCTCGATGTTGAGCTGACCTCTCCACATCTCGTTGATCTTCAAATAGAGCGCGGTATCGACGCGTACGAAGCCCGGCAGCCGCACGGTGTCATCCGACGATGCAAACGAGTCGGAGAAGTAGATCACGCCGAGCGCGGCACCCCAGCGTTCGTCGATCTGGTACTTATTCCAGAGCGAGACCTGATTGTACGGAACGAGCTGAATACGGTTGCCGCCGACAATCGTCGCCGTCGTGCCGGCGACGATCCGCGCATCGGTGTACGCATATCCGAGTGAAGCCTGCCACTGATCCGTGATGTAGCCGTTGAGGGCCGTCTCAAATCCGCGGATTCTCTGGCTCGCATCAGGGAAGAACGTGCCATCGCCGTTCGGATTCGCGATCGGCACATTGGTGCGATCGATGTTGTAGATCGCCGCCGTGTATTGAAGGCGCGGGTTGGCATTCCACTTCACGCCGACTTCCTGGGTCTCGAATTTCTGAGGCTTCAGGATCGCGGTGCCGGGACTCAATGCGCTGAACTGATCGCCGGACGACGGCAGGTACGACGTGGCATACATGCCGTAGACCGACAGGTTCTCGACCGGCTTGATGATGATCGCAGCCTGCGGAGACAGCTTCTCGTCAACGCGTCCGCGCTGAATATTGGTGTTCTGATCGAGTGCCGTCAGGTCGAAGCGGTCATAGCGCACGCCGCCGATGATCTGGAGCCAGCGGGTGATCTCGATCGTATCGCGAACATAAGCCGACTGCGTATTAAGCGTGTATTTGCTGAATGCGTCGGGGTTGGCGACGCCGTCCGGATTTCCCCCGGCGAAGTGATGGATGAAATTGACCGGCCCAAAAAATGTCGGATTGAAGGGGCTGGTTCCGGCAGCGATTGAGGAGATTGAGTTCAAGCCATTCGCAAAGATGCCGGTGCTGCGGAACGAGAAGCCGGTCTGACGTCCGAATTCTGTACCAAACCCGATGGTGTGGAAGAGCGGCCCGGTGGCGGTCTTGTAAGTGAAGTCAGTCTGGTTGATCGCGTTTTCGCGGTTCGTGGTGTTGTTATAGGCCGAGTAGTTGAACGACGTTTGCGAGGCGTTGACGGCGCCGCCCGGATAAATGTTCTGATAGTGGCGATTGTAATCCGCGTAGAGCGTCTGGTTCTTGACGGTCAAACCATTCTCAAAATCGTGCTCGATCTTGGCCATCGTGGTTTGAACGTCAGAAGCCGCGGCGTTGTAGGTCGGGCTGCCGAAGAATGCCGTGAGATCGCCATTCGGCGCGAACGGAGCCGCCGGATTGAACCGCGTTGCACCGCCCGGAACGCCCGGGATTGCCTGCGAGGGATTGCCGCGATCGTTGGTGCGCTCGTCGTGATAATATTCGTAGCTCAGCTTGATCTTGGTCGTGTCGTTGACATTCCATCCGACCGTCGGGTTGATGCCGTACCGTTCGAGCTTGCCGTAGTTGCGGAACGTATCCGAACCTTCATAGAAGGCGTTCATGCGCACGGCGAAATCCTGGTTTACGGCCTGGCCCGCATCGAGGGAGATACGCCGGTCGCCATACGAACCGCTCTGCACCGTCGCCTCATAGACGCGCTGCCCATCGGCTTCCTTCAGTGTGCGGTTGACAAGACCGCCGCCGGCACCGCGGCCGAAGGTGAGGGCGCTCGGCCCCTTCACCACTTCGATGCTCTGCGTGTTGTAGAGATCGCGGAAATACTGAACGTCGTCGCGGAAACCGTTGACGAAGAAGTTCGCGCTTGAGTCCACGCCGCGAATGACGAGTTCGTCGCGGTTGCCTTCGCCCTGGTGGATCGCAACGCCGGGAATGTAGCGGGTCAGGTCGGTCAGTTGTTGTGCGCCCGAGTCCTTGATGAACTCCTTGGTGACGACGTTGACCGATTGCGGAATGTTGATCAGCGGCGTGTTGGTCTTGGTGGCGACTGACGTGCTGTTGCTGTAGTAGCCGACGGTGCCGGTGCGTGCTTCGAACGTATCGGCCGGTTTCGCGGGGGCTGGCGCCGGGGCCGGTGCGCGGGCTGCTCCCGCTGCGCGGGTTCTGCGGGGGCGAGGCTTCGGCGCACCCACATTGACCGTCGGCAATGGTGTCGCGGAGGGCTGTGGTTCGGTTGCGGTCTGAGCGACGGCGTCCGGCAGGCACAGGGCGAAGCTCAGCACCAGCGAGCTCGCTGACAGCAATGCGGATTTTGTGATCGAACGGTGAAGCGGATTGCGGAAATTGTTAGTCACTTGAAGCCCCCAAGGTTCGCCTCACGGCGAAGCGGATGGGCTCCTGTGACGCAGACACTCAGTCTGCGTCCAGACGTCGCAGGCCAAAAAGAATCCTTTCCCGGCCGGGAATAGCCAGTCCTTGGCCTGTTTCGGAACGATTCTAAATGAGCTTTATGATGTTAAGATGTTGACTTGAAACGCTTAATCCAGATTTCGAGTGCGTTCTCTGGCCGGGCCTATTTTCCGAACTCTTGGAGGTATTCTAAGAAGCTGTGCGCTCCGGGTGCGGCGTTCTGCACCTCACGCCGGCTTCATGTTCGACATCACCATGGTGGCCACATCGGTGTAGGTGTTGACCATCGGCCCCACGATCCGGTGCATCGCATTCTTCGAAACCAGCAGGTCGTGCATCACCAGATAGTCGATGCCGGTGGTCAGGAAGCAGATGACGGCATCGCGCGGCGTCTCGATGATCGGTTCGCCCTTGATGTTGAACGACGTGTTGATCAGCACGGGCACGCCGGTAAGGGCGTCGAACTCCTTCAACAGCCGGTACAGCGTCGGATTGGTTGCTTCGCGCACGGTCTGCACCCGCGCGGTGCCATCAACGTGGACGATGGCCGGAATCCGGTCGCGCCATTCGGGCCGCACGTTCTTGGCGATCAGCATGAAGGGTGAGTCTTCCTCGCCTTCAAAGATTTCCTTTGCGCGCTCGTAAAGCACGATCGGCGCGAAGGGGCGGAACGGCTGGCGGTGTTTCACGCGGCTGTTGAGAATATCCTTCATCTCGGGCTTGCGCGGATCGGCCAGCAGGCTGCGGTTGCCCAGCGCACGCGGACCGAATTCCGAGCGGTCCTGAAACCAGCCGACCACTTGCTGGTCGGCGAGGAGCTTTGCTGTGTCGCGGGCGATGTTGTCGCTTCTGGTCTGCGTGGTCTGAATGCGGACCAGAAATTTGCTGGCGGCGTCAGTGACCTCCTGATCGGAGTAACGCCGGCCGACATAGGAGTGATCCATTACAAAACTGCGGCGCTGCTTGAGGATTTCAAGCCAGCCATAATAGGCGCAGCCGATGGCGATGCCGTCATCGCCGGCGGCCGGTTGAATCCAGACATTCTCGAAACCGGATTCGCGCGCGACGCGCCCGTTGGCGACGCAGTTCAATGCGACGCCGCCTGCGATGACGAGATTTTTTGCACCGGTTGTTTCTCGCAGCCATGCGGCGCGCGCGAGCAGCACCTTCTCGGTATCGTCCTGAACGCGCCAGGCGAGATCTTCCCAATGCTTCATCAGCGGGCTGGTTTCCCACTTCTGGTCGCTGTCCATCACGTAGGGCTTGTTCAGTTCGGAGGTCCAGCGCGGAACGGTGAGCGTGTTGTCCTTGATGCTCATCAGCGATCTGACATTGCCATGGCGCCCGTAGGGTGCGAGGCCCATCAGTTCACCGCACTTGTTCCAGTCGCCGAAAATGTAGGTCGATGCGCGGCTGTAGAGCGCGCCAAGGCCGGGCATGTTGTAGAATTCGTCGCTGAGAAAGCCGCGGTCCGGCTCCATCCAGACCTTCTTGAGGCATTCAAGATGGGTGCCTGAGAATTTGTAGTAGCTCTCGGATTCGCGCGCCAAGGGCGTCGCGGTGTCGCCGGGAAACGGCTCGTTGACGTCGGCGCGATAGCTGCCGACGCCATCGACGATCATCACGGCGCCGTCCTCGAATGGGGAGACCGCGAAGGCGCTGTAGGCATGCGCGAGGTGATGTGAAATGGACACCACCTTGTCGGATTTTGAATGAAAGTAGGGATGGCTCTTGGCGTCGGACCGTTCATATTCCGGCAGGAAGCCAGGCATGTCCTGATAGAGCAAGCGGTCCTCCATCTCGGGGACCGGCAGGATGTAGCAATTGCGGACCACGAGATCGACGTCGTCCAGCGTGATGCCCTCGGCATCCAGGCAGTAATCGATGACGTCCTTGTAAAAGCCGCTGGCGTGTTTCTCGCGGGTGATCCGCTCCTTGGCGATCGCATAGGCGATCTCGCCATCCCGCAGCAGGCAGGCACTCACATCGTGATCGTAGGTATTGAGGCCAAGAACGTAAGTATGTTTTTTGGGCATGGACCAACTTTCGCAGCGGCGGGCTTAAACGCTTTGTGACAGCAATGGTTCGGATGGTTCAATCGTCTCTCGCAATTGCGAAGATGGTTTGTTCAGCATGATGAACAGCGGTTCAGATAAGAGAGCCAATGAGCGGGGAGACATTGAGAGGCTTAACACGTTAACGGCGCCGGAATGAGGTGATGCATCTTGCGGTCGCTTGACCCTTGCGGTGCGTTGACCGTAGTCTGCTACCGGATGAATCGTAAGACGTCTTCTTTTTGACGATCTATTTTCCGAACGTGCCTGAACGGGACGCAGGCTCGCGAGTTTATGACGCGGAAGTGCTCCACAGCGTTTCCGGAATGGAGGTGCCCTTTATGACTCAGATCAAGACACGTTCGAACTTTCTGAAGCGTGCGCTGGCAGCCGCGGCGCTGGTGCTGGTCTACTCGATCAGCTTCATCGGTTCGTCGTTCGTTGTAGCGACGGCGACATCGACGTCAGCTGATGCGCGCGGTCGAGGCGGCGGTGGCCGTGGTGGCGGCCGTGGCCGTGGCGGCGGCTGGGGTCGTGGCGGTGGCGGTTGGGCTCGCGGTCGTGGTCGCGGATTCTATCGTGGCCGTGGTTACGGCTATGGCTTCATCGCTCCGGGCTGTTACTGGAGCCCGCGCTGGGGCCGGACGATCTGTCCGTACTAAGAACTGCGCGCTCGCGGAAAGCGGGTTGCATAAAAATACGAGGTGCGCCGGTTTTCCGTCGCACCTCGTTTTCGTTTGATGGTCGCGTGAGACTTTCCTGTCCTGACCTGACGCCGGTCAGGACTTGCGCGATCCCGAGGCGCGGGCCGGCATGGGCGTGGGGAGACCGGCTCCCACGAGCGCATCATGCGCCGTCGAGACGATCCGCCGGATAATGTCATCGACATCGTTGAGATCGCACAGCCCGCCGGACAGTTTCTTCAGCCGCTCGCTGTCCGTCACGGTCTGGCGGATCATCGCCAGCGCGAAATGCAGGCCCCAATAAATATCGACTTCGTCACGATGGGGCAGAGCGAGACGCAGCGCTGTCGCAAATCTCTGCAAATGTCGGAATTCACGATCGACGATTTTCTTGATCGGCGGCACGGTCTCGACCGAGGCGCGGGTCATGAACCGGGCGGCGGCAGAGCGCTGCTGGTCGGGACTAAGACACCAGCGCAGCGGTGGACCGACCAGCGCGCGCAGAATCGCTTCCACGCTGGGGCGGCCGTTGCCCTCAAGCTCCGCGGCCTTCAATTCGGCAAACCGCTCGCGGTTCAGAACCGTGGTCCGGCTGACGAACAGATCGGCAAGCAGCTCGTCCTTGGAGCCGAAATGATAATTCACCGCCGCAAGATTGACGCCGGCAGCAGCCACGATGTCTCGCATCGTGACTTCGCCGAAGCTGCGTTCGGCCCAGAGCGTTTCGGCAGCAGTGAGAATGGCGGTTTTGGTCTGATCGCTCGACATTGGTGCCCACGTAATAGGAGCCATGCAAAAACGCGAACGTTTCGCGCTGCGGAACAAAATCATACATTTGTTTGACCGCTCGCTTGCCATTCAAACAAATGTATGAAATCAACCTAGCAGCAAGATTGCTGCACGGCAAGACGTCGACGCGATGAGAAGACAACGTCAACAATGCTGACGTTGATTGTCGGGTGGACAGCCGGTCGTGAGTGTTGCAAGACCGTCGTCAACCAACAACAACAGAGGACCGTTCTATGGATTTCACAATGTCCGCGCGCCAGACCGAATGGCGCAACCGCGTTATTTCGTTCATGGACAAGCACGTTCGCCCCGCCGCTCCGATCTACAAGGAACAGGATGCGAAGGGCGACCGCTGGAAGGTGATTCCGATCCTCGAAGACCTGAAGAAGAAGGCGAAGGCCGAAGGTCTCTGGAACATGTTCATGCCGCCGAACGAGCATGAAGACGATGAATTCCGCGGCGCCGGCTTGAGCAATCTCGAATACGCCCTGCTCGCAGAGCAGATGGGACACTTCTACTGGGCGTCCGAAGTGTTCAACTGCTCGGCTCCGGATACCGGCAACATGGAAGTGTTCATGCGGTACGGCACCAAGGAGCAGAAGCGCCAGTGGCTGAAGCCGCTGATGAACGGTGAAATCCGCTCCGCGTTCCTGATGACCGAGCCGGCCGTGGCGTCGTCCGACGCGACCAATATCGAAACCAGCATCAAGCGCGATGGCGATCACTACGTCATCAACGGCCGCAAGTGGTGGTCGTCGGGCGCTGGCGATCCGCGCTGCAAGATCACGATCCTGATGGGCAAGACCGATCCGAGCGCTGCGCGTCATCAGCAGCAGTCGCAGATCCTCGTTCCGCTCGACACGCCCGGCATCACGATTGAAAAAATGCTGCCCGTGTTCGGCTTCGACGACGCGCCGCATGGCCATGCGCAGATCCTGCTTGAGAACGTGCGCGTTCCTGCCAGCAACATCCTGCTCGGCGAAGGCCGCGGCTTTGAGATCGCTCAGGGCCGCCTGGGACCGGGCCGCATCCATCACTGCATGCGCACCATCGGCGCCGCCGAAGAAGCGCTCGAGAAGATGGTCAAGCGCCTGTCGTCGCGCACTGCGTTCGGCAAGAAGATCATCGAGCAGTCGGTGTGGGAGCAGCGCATCGGCGAAGCGCGCACCAACATCGAGATGACCCGTCTGCTCTGCCTCAAAGCGGCGGACATGATGGACAAGGTCGGCAACAAGGCGGCCCAGACCGAAATCGCGATGATCAAGGTCGCGGCGCCGAACATCGCGCTCAAGATCATCGACGACGCGATCCAGGCGTTCGGCGCTGCGGGCGTATCGGACGAAGCCGGTCTTGCGAAGTCCTATGCCGGCATCCGCACGCTGCGTCTGGCGGACGGTCCGGACGAGGTTCACAACCGGGCCATTGCACGGCTTGAGCTTCGGAAGTATTCCAATCACTAACGCGTTTTCCCGCGTCGAGAACGCGGCTAGACAAAGCATCTGGAGCGCGATCCGTTTTGGATCGCGCTCCACGTGAGCTAATAAAAGATTGGAAACAGTATGGGTCTGGGTGTGAGAGACGACGCTGATTTTTCCGGCACCAAACCGGTCGAGGAGCGTCATCGCATCAATGAAGCTGGTCTCGCCGCGTGGATGGGATCGCATGTCGAAGGATATGCAGGGCCGCTGACGGTCTCGCAATTCAAGGGCGGTCAGTCGAACCCGACATATCGTCTCGATACACCGAAGACCTCCTATGTGATGCGGCGCAAGCCGTTCGGCAAATTGCTGCCGTCGGCTCATGCTGTGGATCGTGAATTCAAGGTGATCGCGGCCCTGCATGCGCAGGGCTTTCCGGTCGCGCGCGCTTATGCATTGTGCATGGACGATGCGGTGATCGGCGCGGCCTTCTACATCATGTCGATGGAAGAGGGGCGCGTGTTCTGGAATCCCACCCTGCCGAGTTTGGAGCCCAAGGAACGTCACGCGGTCTTCACGTCGAAGATCGAGACGCTGGCGAAGCTGCACAGTTACGATCCGGAGAAGATCGGGCTGGGCGACTTCGGCAAGCCGGGAAATTATTTCGCGCGTCAGGTCGATCGCTGGACCAAGCAGTATCGCGCGTCCGAGACCGATCCGATTCCGGAAATGGACAAGCTGATCGAGTGGCTGCCGAAGACGGTGCCTCATCAGGCGCGCGTGTCCGTGGTTCATGGCGACTATCGCCTCGACAACATGATCTTCTTCGCCGACAAGCCGCAGGTGAAAGCCGTGCTGGATTGGGAACTGTCGACGCTCGGCGATCCCATGGCCGACTTCGCCTATCTCTTGATGCAGTGGACGATGCCTGGACTCGACGGTGCCGATTTCCGCGGGCTGAACATTCCGACCATGAAGGAAGCGGAAGAGATTTACTGCAACGCGGCGGGCGTTCCTCCGATTGCCGACCTTAACTGGTATTTCTCCTACAACCTGTTCCGGCTCGCCGGCATCGTGCAGGGCATCGCCAAGCGCATTGTCGATGGCACCGCGGCTAATGCGAAGGCGCAGGAATCGGCGTCTCGCCGCATTCCGCTGGCGCAGGCGGCCTGGGCCTATGCGCAGAAGGCCGGCGCGGTCTGAGCGCAAACGTTTCGGTGTGACGCGCGGCCTCGCGCGTCCCTTAAGTTCATCAAGAAAAATCTGGAGAACGTCATGGGTCGCCTCGAGGGCAAGTCCGTCATCATCACCGGCGCGGGCAGCGGTATCGGCCGCGCGGCGTCGCTGCTGTTCACGCGTGAAGGCGCGAAGCTGATCGCGGTCGACAAGACCGATGGCGTCAAGGAAACCGTCGAGCAGGTGCGCAAGGCCGGCGGCACTGCCGAGGCTGTCATCGCCGATGCGGGTCTCGAAGACGACGTGAAGGGTTTCATCGCCAAGGCGATCTCCGCTTATGGCAAGCTCGATGCGATCTGGGCCAATGCCGGCATCGGCGGCGGCCTCATCCCGCTCGCGGAGCAGACGCCGGAGCACTGGCAGGAAGTGTTGCGCGTCAACCTGATCGGACCGTTCCTCGCGGTGAAGCATTCCATTCCGCACATGGTGAAGCAGGGCCATGGCGCCATCGTCTGCACCGCGTCGGTTGCGGGTCTCAAGGCGAATGCCAGCGGCCATCCGTATGCAGCAAGCAAGGCGGGCGTCATCAGCCTGGTGCAGACCACGGCTTATTCTCTGTCCGGCACTAACGTGCGCATCAACGCGGTGTGCCCCGGATTGATCGAGACCGGCATGACCAAGCCGATTTTCGACAATGCCAAGGAGCGCGGCACCGAAGGCAAGATCGGCCAGCTCAACCCGCTCAAGCGTCCGGGCCAGCCGCATGAACTCGCGGCAATGGGACTGTTCCTCGCCAGCGACGAAGCCTCTTATGTGAACGGGCAGGCGTTCCCGGTCGACGGCGGTCTGACTGCGTCGATGCCTTACGCCGGCAAGCCGATCTGAGGTCGTCATGTCCAGCGCTCCCGCCAAGCCGTTCGTTGCGCAGCATGCCGTCCCGGCGGGGGTGACATCGACGCGCTGGTGGTGGGTGCGTCATGCGCCGGTCCGCGAGGACGGCGGCAACATTTACGGTCAGTCCGACATCGGCTGCGATTGCAGCGACACAGTGGTATTCGCAGGCGTCGCGAAATTCCTGCCGCGCAATGCGCTTTGGTTTTCCAGCAATCTGAAGCGCACGCATCAGACCGCAGCTGCGATCTGGGCGGCGGGATTGCCGAGGCCTGATCAGATG